>JAKLFN010000164.1 GCA_022711195.1 Bacteroidota bacterium | reverse complement strand
CAGGCAAGCTGCCGCTCTGAAGGAACAGGCCCCAAAGGCTCCGGAGGCTTAACCTCAGTACAGGAGATTAAACTTAAAAATAATAGCAGTAGAAATAATAATCTTTTCATAAATAGCGAAAATCTTTTTCAGATCAATCAAATCATTTTGACAGATCCAAAATTCTTATGTTCCTGAATTTAACTACGGAGCCATGGCCAAGGAAACCTATATGTCCGGTTTTATTCTTTAGTCCGGGATGGTCATTGCCGTCCATGGTGCCGTTATCTCTCGGACCTGCTATATCCCCATCGACGATTACGTTTCCATTAAGTATCACTGTAACCCTGGTGCCTTTGACAATTACTTCTTCAGAATTCCATTCGCCTACCGGTTTCAGGAATCCTCTTTTTGCAGGTATCACACCATATACTGAGCCATGATATTGATATTCCTTAAGGTTAGCATATACGGGGGCTGTGTTGTCGAGTATCTGGAGTTCCATGCCCACATAAGCTGCATCGCCCTCCAGTGGTGCCCTGATGCCCAGGCCGTTGTTTGCCGCAGGTGAGAGAAGGAATTCAAACCGGAAATTGAAGTCTGAATACTCTTTTGAGGTGAACAGGTTTCCGCCGCTCCCTTTTTCGGGTTTAATGACTATCATCCCTTCTTCGGCGACGTATGACTCTTTGTTTCCTATCCAGTTGTCGAGATTGCGGCCGTTGAAGAGAGCCACAAATCCTTCTGCTTTTTCCTCGGGTGTCAGCCTGTACTCTGATTCATTGATCTCCCTGACCCATATATCCCTGAAAGCAAGGTCGGTACCATGTGCCTGAAGTTCAATGGGGCCTTTTGGGAAGATAGGTATCTTTCTGTCCCAGTAATTCTCAAGAACCACATCATCGACCACGAGTTCCCCGTTAAGCCAAACGGATACCCTTTCGCCTGTCATCACAATCCTGAAAGTATTCCAGTCGCCCACAGGATTATCAGCGATCTTAAGAGGTATCGAAGGATTTTTCTGATTGTTATACAATCCCCCAGAACCTACCTGTGCTCCCACCTCAACACGTGAGGTATCCCAAATCTGGACCTGTGGTGATCCCCTGAGATATATTCCGCTGTCGCCTTTTTTCGTGATCTTCCAGTCGACCAGCATTTCGAAATCGCCATATTCTTTTATTGAACAGAGATTATCTCCGTTACCGCTGAACCAGATGGCGCCATCCCTGACACTCCAGTTTACCGGCACTTTCTTATTGGCTTCTTCCTGATTCCCTGACAGTTCGGCAGGTTTCATCTTCGCCCTTGTAATGGGATTCCCGACCAGTCCCTGCCAGCCGGTAAGGTCTTTCCCGTTAAACATACTTATAAATCCGTCGTCGTCGATCATCGATGAAAGATACCTGCTTATCATTTCCCTGTTATATTCTGCTTCGGGCCCTGTTATCTTTGAAGAAGCTTTTACGAGTATCTCTTTCACATTTGTGCCATACATACCGTCTTTTGTGCCGGCTGCCGGAAGTGCGATACGCATTGCTGCGTTGGCGGCAGCGGCTGAAGTCGAAGGATCATCGAGATAACCTGCCACAAAAAAGAGCGCTGGATATGTTTTCAGTTGTGCTGTCTCATTGAGTATAACATTCTTTCTTTCGGCATTAAGGGCATAAGGCATTATTTTTCTGAACAGCAGCAGCTTCTGCTCGTCAGGCACATTTGCCTTTTTTATCTGCTGAACATAACCGTTGAAAGCCTGCTCTTCGTAATTTTTGTTCCCCGATGCACATATCTCATAGAGCGCTGACGATGCTGAATAATCTTTCCATGCCGACAATGTTTTAAAACATAACGTCCTCATATCAGGATCGCCGTTTTCGAACTCTGAAAGCACTGCGGAGAGAGCATTTCTGCCTCCGGTTTCAGAGAGCACAGGGATAAGTTTTTTCTTCAGGGCAGGATCATTCAGTGATTTAAGTATTTCCGAAGAGCGTTTTTCGGGATCTTTTACCTTTCCCGCTGCATAGGCCAGCGCTTTCTGCAACTCGGGAATATAAACCTGGTTTGATGTATTTCCAAGGAGCTTGATGATCTCATCCTGATCATCTGCACCTGCCAGCACAGTAAGCGCACTGAATGCACTTTTACGAACAGATTCATCAGCATCTGAGGTAAAGGGCAGCACCTCTTTAAAGCTTTGTTCATTTCTCTTCCATGCCAGCAGGTCGACAGCGCTTTTCCTGGCTGCCGGCGATCCCTCCTTCAGCAGTTCTGAAACCATTGACATGTCGCTGCCGGTGGCCACCGTCATGAATGCATTTACAGCCGACAGCTGATCGTCTTCCCCCTGATATTTCTTCATAAAGCTGATCAGGTGAGGAATGGCATCACGACCCGATACTGATGAGAGAGCTTCAACAGCAGCTTCTCTTACTTTTCCTGACGGATCATCGAGAGCCTTTGTCAGAAGGGGCAGCGCTTCTTTATTTCCGGTCTTGCCCAACATGGTCAGAATCTCCGTTTTTGCATCCGTGGCAGCTTTCGGAAAATAAGCGCTCCATTTCTCAGCCACCAATGTCTGATCAAGCGTCCCAGTCATCCTTATGGCAGCGTTTCTGTATTTATTATCAGGGTGTGATGCAGCTTTAATGATCAGAGGGAAAGCAGCGCCGCCATGTAAGGAAGTGCAGAGTTGAAGGGCGGCTATTTTATTCTGGATGTTCGTTTTATCATTGCACTTCGCAATAAGAAGCTTTGATATCTTATCTGCAGTTTTCAGGTCTCCTTTTGTGCCAACAGTTTCAGCATAGGCAAGTAATGCTGATGTGGCACCGGTTCGTTCCCAGCGGAATGAATAGCTTTTTGCAGCTTTTAGGAGCACCGGGTATGCAAGAGGGGATCCGCTTTTTGCAAGGGCATTATATGCTGCTGATACATTATTAAGGTCTGTACCGGAGGCAAAAGCAATATACTCCTGCACAGCCTCGCCTGAATTCATTGAGGCCAGAGCGTTCATAACTGCTGCAGCACATGGAAGATCTTTATTCTTAAGTGAACCTGCGAGAATATGTTCTGCAGTCTTATCCCCGATTGTTGCGATAGCCGAAATTGCTGATGTACAGTTTTCACTGTCGGTGAGAAACATCTTCAGCGCTTCGGTCGTTGCTTCGCCTCCAGCCTGCTGCAGCTGTTTCATAAAGAAATCTTTTACTCCGCTATCTTTCCGGCTGATTGCACCGGAGATACACAATTTTTCCCACACCATCTTTTCTTTTTCTTTTCCGGGCTGCGACGCATACCTTGAAAACGATTCAGCGGCAAACCTGAACTTTGTATCATCGCCCGTTCCTGCGGGGATGATCCCGTCGCAGATCTTCTGCAGACCCTCCTCACCAAGGCTGTACATGTCATTCATGAGCTTATCGAGGTACACAAGGTCGTTCACCGGGAACTGTGCGACAAGATCAGCAACCTTTGTCTCAAGAGTCCTCTTATCCTGCGAAAATGAATGATAAGGCAGAAGCAGCAAGAGTGATGATGCGATTAAGTATTTAATTATTTTCATGGTCTTTTTATCTTTTATTTTTAGTCTTTGGTTCCGCTCCGCGGAATTTCCTCTCTTCGTTCGTCAATCTTTGATCTTTGATCTTTGGTCTTTGGTCTTAAATCGACCATGGTCCTCTCATTGGCTGGTTTATAAGCCTGTTGGCGCCGTCGTCATTGATAAACTGCTGTCTGACAGGATCATAATTCAGGTTCCTTCCCAACCTGAGTGCAATGATGCCCAGGTTAACTATTGTACATGACCGGTGTCCGTTTTCCTCGTTGAGAGCGAATTTCTTCCTGGTCTTCACTGATTCTGTGAAGATGCCTATCTGAGGTTCCGGGTCGGGAAGGGAATCGATAAGTTTGTCGAGGTCTTTAATATCAGATTTGAATCCTTTGAATATTTTGCCATTTGGTCCTTCGATATAAGCAGCATTCTTATCCCTGTTCTCGCCATCGAGTATTATCTGGCATCCATCGGCATAAGTATATGTTATTCTGCGCCATGAGCCCACTGCATCGTAATGTTGTTGCGGGGCATCAATTTCGACTGACACAGGACTTGTATTATCTTTACCGAGGAGGTATTGAACCGGATCGAGGTAATGCTGGCCCATATCGCCGAGGCCTCCTCCGTCATAATCCCAGTAGCCGCGGAATTTGGAATGGACTCTTTCCGGGTTATAAGGTTTGAAGGGAGCCGGTCCGAGCCACATATCATAATCGAGCTCTTCAGGTACCGGTACCGGCTGGAGGTTATGAAGGCCGCTCCAGTAGAATTTCCAGTCATAACCGGTGATCCCGCTGACGGTCACTTTCAGAGGCCAGCCCAGGGCTCCGCTGTCGACCACTTTTTTAAGAGGTTTGACGGTTGTTCCCAATCCATAGAACTGGTCTTTGAACCTGAACCATGTATTCAGGCGGAACATGCTTCCGTTTTTCTTCACTGCCTCCACCACTTTTATTCCTTCTCCGATAGTTCTTGTCATAGGTTTCTCGCACCATATGTCTTTCCCGGCATCTGCGGCTGTTTTTGACATTATGCCGTGCCAGTGTGGAGGGGTGGCGATATGGATTATGTCGATATCATCGCGGGCGATCAGTTCACGGAAGTCGTGGTACACTGAAATGTTTCCTCCTGCCTGGGCGATAGCCTGGTCGAGGTGTTTTTTATCGACGTCGCACAGGGCGAGGAGGCGTGTTCCCTCGTAGTTAATATGTCCGCGTCCCATACCACCGACGCCGATAATGCCTTTTGTCAGCTGGTCGCTGGGGGCCATAAAGCCCTTTCCACCAAAGACATGACGTGGAATAATTGTGAAAGCCAGTGTAGCGGCAGCCGACTTTTTAAGGAATTCGCGTCTGCCTGATTTATTGTTCTTCATATTACAAATACTATGATTAATTGGATTGAA
>JAKLFN010000163.1 GCA_022711195.1 Bacteroidota bacterium | reverse complement strand
CGGAAGACGTGGTCTCCGAACTCCCTGACGGCGTTATTGTACTCCTTTACGGTCATTCAGGTCAATGCACTGACACCCTAAAGACGGCCGAAACACCCCGAATGTTACAGATACCTGCATAAAAAATTGGTAACGCCGGGTCCGAGACCCGGCGCGCGGCAATATGTATGGATATATGCATATGATGCAGATAACGCCGGGTCTGAGACCCGGCGCTACGTCATATTATTGCAGATATCTGCCTGGCAGGCAGTTATTTGGGTTGGTACACCCTGACCCAATCAACCTCCATGGAGGAGATTCCGCCGATTGGTTTGTCAACGCCTCCGGCCAGGTTGATAAACATCGGTTCCTGGGGCACGCCGGTGGTCTGGTGCATCACCTCGACGCCGTTGATCTTCCATACCATGGCGTTTGGCGTCCAATCGAGGGTGTAGATGTAGAAATCAGAAAGATACCTTGATCCGATGCTCTTCCTGTAATGGCTTCCCGGCGAGGTGAAAAGGTCAAACCAGACCTTTCCGCTGCCCGACCTGCAGACGTCAACATGCGGTGTGATGCGGTCACCGATCAGCCAGAATGCGTTACGGACATTCGGATCAGTGAGTTTGATCTTGGCTGTGAAGGTGCCGTACTTCTGCCTGAACGAGGCGCCGGTGTTGACAATGCCGGACGTGAAATTGAAGTCTTTTGTGTAAAAACCCCTTGCCGGGTCCCATGCCTTGCCGTTTATCTTTTGCGGCTTGGTTATAATGCGAAGCACGCTGTGACGTACCTCTACATTATCAGAGGGGGTATAACTATGAAGATCAGTGGATATGCTGTAGCTGTCGTGCAGCAGCTTATCGCCCGGATAATACCTGTTTGTCCACCTGGTGCTGTCGGGTGCAGTGCCGTCGAACTCGTCGCTGAAGGTAAGCTCCCTGTTTTTAAGCATGTCAAACTTGTTTGAATCCTTAACACTGAAGTACCACTTGATTTCGGGTGAATTCTTCAGGGTTTCGTATTCCTTAAGTTCTCTGAACATCTCGCTCTTTTCGAAACGGCGCTTGTCAAGAAGATATTCCTTCCTTTCGTGAAATTCTTTAGTCTTAAGATATTCCTGGAGTTCATAATACCTCTTCAGCCGTGCGGAATCCTTTACCTGGACCCAATTGTGATAATCCTTTGACTCACGGAACTTGTAGAAGTTAACAATGTCAGTGGCACTCTTCTTTGTTTTAAGTTCCTGGAGCTTCTGGTATTCGGGAGTGTCTTTGAAAGTGACCGGCTTCATGTTCTTTTTCAGCAGAAAAGCCGCGGAAGTAACCAATGCCTGCAGTTCGGTGAACCTCTTCACCTTTTCGGGATTCAGGTTCTTTTTCACCTCCCTGTCGCCCTTCAGTTTCTTGAATTCCAACCATTTGCCATACTCTTCGGTATCCCTGAAGGTAACGGGCTTCATCCTTTCCTTCTGTTTGAACTCAGGCGATTGCACAAAGAGCTGAAGGTCTTCGATCTCCTTAATCCTTGCCGAGCCGTCGAGCGACAGAAAAATCTTCAGGAGGGCGTTTCCTTCGGTCTTAAAATAGGAAACAATGTCTTTTGCCTTCTGCAAGCCCAGGAATTCTGCCTCCCGGGCGTGCTCCTCAGAGCCTTTGTATGTGAGTGATTCTATCTCCTTTCTCTTCTGTTTAAAACCGGCTGAGTTGACGCTTTCATGAAGACGTGTGTATTTTGCCAGGCCTTCCGAGCCGGCAAAGGCAATCATCTTTTCATACTCGGCAATCAGAGCCTTCTCTTCCTGTTCGATCTTGGAGGTTGAGGGGATCATCCCCAGCATCAGCTTTAAGGTTGACATTGCAGGTTACTTTTTGGTATGGTACGGTTAAAGTTAAAAATCTTTCAAACAATATAAACGGCATCGGCCAATTATTTGTTAATTAGGCACTAACAAACAAAATGGACCGGTTTCCGGCAATTAGTTTATTATCAACAGAATAAAAACGGATGAAAAAGCTCATTATTGTTACACTCATTATAATGCTGGCTTCCTGTGCCACGGTGAAGCAGACATCTTATCCGGCGGAGGACCGTTCCGCACCGTCTGCCGGGAACCTTGCCGCCGAGGATTCGCAGGATGATCAGGACAACCTGATATTGGCAACTCTCTGGTTTCAGAAATCGGCCGAGATGAGGGCGCTTTTCTACCAATGCTTCCGGAATGCGGAGGTTGCCCTGAGGGAAAACCTTGAAATGCATAATGAGGGAAAACCCGCGGCAGACTCTTCCATACCGGCAGACTCAGGCCAGCCAGGATCTGAAAAACCGGCAGCAGTGGTCCTTGACATTGACGAGACCCTGCTCGACAACTCACCCTTCCAGGGATGGCAGGTTTTACGGAAGAAGGCATTCAACAATGACGACTGGTTCAGGTGGGTGGAGCTCGCCCGCGCCAGGCCGCTGCCGGGTGCGGTGGAGTTCACCAGGTACGCCGATTCCCTGGGCGTTGAGGTTTTCTATGTATCCAACAGAACCGTGGGGGAGATGGGGCCGACCATTTCAAATATGGCAGCGTGGGGATTTGCCAATGCTGACAGCACACACATGCTGCTGAAGGAAACCGTCTCCTCAAAGGTGGAGAGGCGGGCGCTTATCGAAAAGGATTATGAGATTTTACTTCTGGTAGGTGATAACCTGGCCGACCTCAGCGGCATCTATGAGAAACGGGGTCCTGACCACGGCTTTGGGGCTGTTGATGCAGACCGCCGGCTCTTCGGCACAAGATACATCGTGCTTCCCAATCCCATGTACGGCAACTGGCTCAAAGACCTTCTGCGGTCAGCTCCCGGCAGCACAGAGCGGGAGAAGTTGCTGAACATGCTCGAGGGGTTCTGAGAGCACTCCTGCATTTCTAAATATTAGCGAATCTCCCCGGAATATTATTGTTGTTTAAAAACATCAATATCGATGTCATAATGTTTTTTTATAACCACAATTAATATATATTTGTGTTTTATTATCAAAACAATTATGGAATCAATTCTTGAGCTCTCTGAGTCCAGAGTGACAAACATTTTCGCAAAACAGGCCCGATATCTAATGAACCAAATACCCGGGGACCAAAGACTTGTGTTGGTTCGTGGCTCAAGAGGGACGGGCAAAACCACACTGTTGCTTCAATTTCTGAGGTCTCTTGGACTTCCCTCTTCCAGGGCTGCGTTTATAAGCCTGGATGACATTTTTTTCAGTCGGCACCCGGCCGAGGATTTTACTGATTGGTTTGTTAAAAGAGGGGGAGAATACCTTTTTATTGACGAAGTGCACAGAAATTCTCACTGGTCTTTATTAGTCAAATCACTGTATGACCGTTATCCGAATCTGAAACTGCTTATTTCAGGATCTTCAGCGCTGCAGATGGAGAAAGGAGAAACAGATCTCAGCAGGAGGATGCTTACCTTAAATTTGAATGAACTTTCCCTGAGGGAATTCATCTCGATGAAATATGATATTGATCTTCCTGCAATATCAATAGATGAATTGTTGATTGATCACGAAAGAATAGCCAGAGAGGTATTATCATATGTAAAACCACTGATGATTTTTGATGAGTATCTGAAATACGGAGCATATCCTTATTTCCTGGAAGGAATCCGATATTACCATGAGCGGCTCTCAAATACGGTCAGTGCGGTTCTGGACTCTGATCTTCCTGCAGTTTCAGGTATTACATATGGCACCATTCTTAAGATCAGGAAACTTCTGTCAGTTCTTGCAGAAGCAGTTCCGTTCACGCCTAATATCAATGAACTCAGTGGCAGGGTAGAAATATCACGTGACCTCTTGTACAGGTATCTTCACCTCCTCGAACAGGCAGGGCTGATATATCAGTTGAGGAGAGATTCAAGGGGTATCAGCATTATGTCGAAGCCAGAGAAAATATACCTGCATAATACCAATCTTTCACAAGCGCTTACACTCCATAAGCCCGACAAAGGATCTGAGCGCGAAACCTTTTTCTTGAACCAGGTGTCTGCCAGGTACACAGTCAATTACCCTGACGAAGGGGACTTTATTGTAGACGGTAAGTACACAGTTGAAGTAGGGGGAAGGAAGAAATCCGGCAAACAAATAGCAAAAGCTGAAAACGCTATTGTTGTAAAAGATGATATTGAATATGGATCAGGCAATATAATTCCGCTCTGGCTCTTTGGATTTTTGTATTGAAATGCTGATTGAAACCTAAAATCTTCTTACGGGATAATCCCTTTTTACGATACGACTATAAAAATAGACGAAAAATTATTAATAAACTTGCCCGTCTATAAATATAGTCGTATATTTGTGGTGAAGGATTGATAGAAAAGAAGTGTCCGGAAACGGGCATGGCGTTGCTTTTGTACAACTTACTACTATGGGTTCCCAATGAGAGGAGTGGCGATATTTATTTCAGTCCTTGTCTTACTGACAAGCTGTAAAGATGGAAAGGATTACTCTCCTGAGATTGATTTTGGAGGAGTGGCGTATGTCAAAGTCATTGTTCAGGATGACCTTGATTCCGTCAGGATGGATATCAATCATGGCAGCTACTATCCTATACAATCGTGCCTGATCCACAGATTTACTCTGACTGAAAGAAGAGTCTGCGAAGCAAGTTACAGTATTACAAGGCCTGAGCTGGTCTGGTTTGAGTTCAGAGATACGGTTTTTACCTCTTACATGAGGCCTGGCGACACACTGGTTGCCAGGGTAGGTCTTGACGAAGCAGGAGATGACAACAGAAAGATCTCTTTTCAGATGGATGATCCCATATTTGCTTTCCTGCAAAATGAGAGAAGTGAGTTTGGCTGTTTTTATACCCAGAGCCCGCTTGCTATCATGGCTTTCAATACTCAACCGGAAACAGAAAGGCAGTTTGAGGATGCGATAAAAAAGATAGACCAGGCCAGGCAGGAGAGGCTGAAA
>JAKLFN010000162.1 GCA_022711195.1 Bacteroidota bacterium | reverse complement strand
ATTTTGTTCAGCCTTAATCAGTTTCAGGGGAGGCTGAAGGTCAATCTGCATAACATCACTGTTATTCAGTACTTTATACACAACTGTATTTGTGCCGTTTATCGTTGAGTCTGATGGATTAACTTTAATATTAAGGTGATAAAAGGTAAGGTCCCACCAAGCTCTTTCAGGGGTGACAGATCCACGCAGTGTATCCTGCCGTGTAAAATTCTTTGAAGCTGGCGGCATAAATTGCGCCTGAAGAATGCATGCTGTAATAAGGAAAACGGAAACAAGGGAAACTCTTTTCATCATCAGATCATTAAAAAAATTGCATAAAAGTAAAGATATTTTTACCAAATTTACCCTCAGGAAAAAGGATAACTTTCCAGGCGCATGTTATAAGGCGATATTATCAATAATAATTAAAATCCGGATTATGAGCGAGCTTATTGACAATTCATTTTTCAGGAAGACAAAGCTTAAGGAGCTTATACTGAAACTTCACGAGGGTGCAAATCCAGCAAAAGTACGGGAAGAACTTATAAACACGCTGAAGCTGATTCCCTATGGTGAAGTAGTTGAAGTGGAACAGGAGCTTATCTCAGAAGGTTTGCCTGCTGAAGAAGTCCTCAGACTCTGTGATGTACATGGAGAGGTTCTCGACGGACACATCGACCAGACAAATGTTAAAGAAGTACCTCCCGGCCATCCTGTTGACGTCTTCAGGAAGGAGAACAGGGAGCTTCTGAAAGTGATAGGCAGGACAGAACAGCTGCTGGGAACGGTTTATGCAGAAACAGAAGAATCATTCAGGGATTATGTAATTAAACTCCTTGGATGCTATAATGAGCTGATGGATGTCGACAAGCATTATAAGAGGAAAGAGTATCTCCTCTTCCCCTATATGGAAAAAAGAGAGGTAACCGGGCCGCCAAAAGTGATGTGGGGTAAGCATGATGAAATCAGGGAACAGATAAAGGGATGTATAGAGATACTGAGGAACAGTAACCTTATCAAACAGGACCTTGAAGACGCTGTTGAGATACTTTTTGTTCCGGTACTGAAGGCGCTGGCCGATATGACAAAAAAAGAAGAGGATATCCTGTTCCCGATGAGCCTTGACCTGCTAACAACTGAAGATTGGTATGAGATCCATAAACAGACTCTTGAGTTTGGATTTACACTTTATGATCCGGAAACTGACTGGAAACCGGAAGGCATCTTTACTGAAGATACGCAGGGTGTAACACTAAGTCATGCCGGAGCTGTTCAGCTGCCTTCAGGAAGCTTTACCGCCGAAGAGATCATGGCAATACTTAATACGGTTCCTGTTGATATGACCTTTGTCGACAGAAACGATAAAGTAAAATACTTTACGCAGGGTAATCATAGAATATTTGCCAGGAACAGGTCAATAATCAACAGGGATGTCAGGCTTTGCCACCCTCCAGGTAGTGTACATATCATTGAAAAAATCCTGGATGACTTCAAATCCGGGAAAGCCGACCATGCTCCATTCTGGATAAACATGAAGGGAAAGTTCATACTCATTGAATATTTCGCGCTGAGAAATGAAAAGGGAGAATACCTTGGTACACTTGAAGTCTCACAGGATCTTACAGAAGCACGAAAGCTGAAAGGAGAACAGAGAATTTTATCATACAAAACAAAATAATCAGTTCATGGAAAAACTTATCATCACTCCAAAAACCAAAATATACGATCTGCTCGAAGCATATCCCGACCTTGAGGAGACTCTTATCGATGCTGCGCCTGAATTTAAAAAGCTGCAGAATCCGGTTCTGAGAAAGACCATAACCAGGATCACCAATATAGGACAGGCGGCTGTAATCGGTGGATTAAATGTTGAGGAACTGGTTAACAGGCTGAGAGCAAAAGCCGGCCAGTCGGCTATAGAACAGATGGAGGATGCGGGAAACAAATTTGTCACTGAAAAACCTTCATGGTTTTTTATTGACAAGATAGCCGGAACAATCGATATCCGCGATATGCTTAACCGGGGTGAACAGCCGGTTCATGAAGTTCTTTCAGCAGTCAAAAAGCTGAACCAGGGCCAGATACTCGAGATCGTTGCTCCCTTTATCCCTGCCCCTCTCCTTGACAAATCGTTAAGCCTCGGATACAAACACTGGCTAAATAAAAAAAGCGATACCGAATACAGGGTTTATTTCACACTTTAAAATATAATCATTGTTTCTGCAATCAATTATCAATAAATAAAAAAAGATGAGAAAAGCTTTATCAGTCAAGCTGTTGCTTACAGCCGTACTATTTGTTGCACTCAATAACCTGAATGCCCAGACAAATCCCCGCACTCGTGTATCCTTCAATGATGGGTGGAAATTCGTAAAATATTTCAACGCCAACAATGAATCTGCCACCTCTGACAAGGAGCCCGCAGGACTAGAATCCCCGGCATTAAATGACAATTCATGGCGGACACTTGACCTGCCACACGACTGGGCTATCGAGGGGCCCTTCAGCGACACACTTGAAAATAACACCGGTCTTCTGCCCTGGAAAGGTATCGGATGGTACAGGAAGCATTTTGTCCTTGATAACGATGACCGCGACAAACGGATATATATCGACTTCGACGGGGCGATGGCCTATTCAGAGGTCTGGCTAAACGGGAAATATGTCGGCGGATGGCCATATGGTTACACGTCGTTCCGCCTCGACCTTACACCTTATGCCGAATTTGGAAAGGAAAATATCATTGCAGTAAGGCTCGATACAAAAAAGTGGGATTCCAGGTGGTATCCCGGAGCAGGCATCTACAGGAATGTATGGCTTGTAAAGACAAAACAGGTACACATTTCATATAATGGTGTTTTCTGTACAACACCGGAGATAAAAAAGGAAAAAGCTGTTGTGAGTGTCAGTACAGAAATAGAGAATCATCTTAACACGCCCGAGCCTGTAACCATCAAGGTGTATGTTTTCAAACTCGACAAGGAGTGGAAGAAGGCACCTGTTCTGGTATCCGTGTCCGGTGATAATACGGCGCTGATACCGGCAATGCAGAAACATACTTTCCGGCTAGATATAAATGTTCCCAATCCTGTACTCTGGGACATTGAGAATCCGGAGTTATACAGTGCCGTGGTCTCTGTATCAGGAAAAGGCGAGGTTATGGATGCCACAGATACAAAATTTGGTTTCAGAACGCTCCAGTTCACTGCTCGTGACGGATTCTACCTTAACGGGAAAAGGGTTGAGATCAGGGGTGTCTGCAATCATCACGATCTAGGGGCTCTCGGGGCTGCAATAAACACACGTGCCCTGGAGCGTCAGCTTGAGATCCTGAAGGAGATGGGATGCAATGCCATCCGTACAAGCCATAATCCTCCGGCACCCGAGCTGCTCGACCTGTGCGACAGGATGGGATTCCTTGTGGAAGATGAAGCTTTTGATGTATGGAAGACACCAAAAAAACGGGGCGATTACAATAAACTTTTCTATTCATGGCATGTCGAGGATCTGAAGGCTATGGTGCGCCGCGACAGAAACCACCCATCAGTATTCATCTGGAGCACAGGTAATGAGGTTAACGACCAGAATAATCCTGCGTTATCCGAAAGCCTTAAAGCAATAATAAAATCAGAAGATATCACACGTCCTGTTACTTCAGGTTGTAACTGGGATGAGTCAGGTACAAACGGCTTCCAGAAAACACTCGATGTCTTCGGGATAAACTACAGGCTTTACAGATATGATGCTTTCTTTGCTCTGAAGGATAATGACAACCTGCCCTTTCACTCGAGTGAGTCGGCTTCAACAATAAGCTCAAGAGGAGAATATTTCTTCCCGGTCGTTGAAGGCGATCTTAACAATAACCTTCCGGGAAAGGGCATTTTCCAGATCTCATCGTACGACCTTGCCTACCCGGGATGGGCGACAACACCCGATCAGCAATGGACAATGCAGGATAAATACCCGGGAGTATTTGGTGAGTTTGTCTGGACAGGCTTCGACTATATTGGTGAACCTACTCCCTATGGCGGCGACCTTACCGGACTAAGACCCGGAACAAGGGCTTATGAACGGGCTAAAGAACTGCTCGACAAGCAAAATGTTACAGAGGTGCCATCGCGCAGCAGCTATTTTGGCATCCTCGACCTGGCAGGATTTAAAAAAGACAGGTTCTGGCTCTACCAGTCGAAATGGAGACCCGACCTTCCGATGGCACACATTCTTCCACACTGGAACTGGCCCGAAAGGAAAGGATTAGTAACACCTGTTCATGTTTATACCTCTGGCGATGAAGCAGAACTATTCCTGAACGGAAAGTCGCTCGGCAAAAAGAAAAAAGGAGAATACGAGTACCGTCTCAGGTGGGATGATGTTGTATATCAGCCAGGTGAGCTAAAGGTGATTGCATACAAGGATGGTCAGAAATGGGCAGAGGATGTTATGAAAACTACCGGCAAGGCTTCAAAAGTTTCGGTAAGCCCCGACAGAAAAGAGATCAGCCCTGACGGTAAAGATCTTGTCTTCATCACTGTAAAGATCGAGGACAAAAACGGCCTGATGGTACCCAGGAGCAACAACCTGCTTGAGTTCACAATTGAAGGACCGGGGAGAATAGTTGCCACTGATGCCGGTGATGCAACGAGCCACGAATCGTTCCAGGCAAAGTCAAAGAAAGCCTTTAATGGAATGTGCCTGGTAATAGTTGCCGCAGAAAAAGGATCTGCAGGCTCTTTTACTGTAAAAGCTTCCACAAAAGGTCTCAAAAGCGGTGAAGTAAAAATTGACATCCAATAACAAGAAAAAAAATCTTACTGATTAGACTCCCCTCCCGGGAGAGGGTGGAGTAGGTATTGGTTTTAAACCCACCCCTAGCCCCTCCCGGGAGGGGAGTCAAACTTAACCAGTTTGTTATCTATGCTTAAAAAGATACCGCATACATATGTAATTGTTTTCGGCATAGTAGTACTGTCGGCCATTCTAACATGGATCATACCGGGTGGCGCATACGACAGGCAAATGATAACTGTAAACGGTATTGAGAGATCTGTTGTTGTTCCGGGATCATTTCATAGCGTGGAAAAGAATCCACA
>JAKLFN010000161.1 GCA_022711195.1 Bacteroidota bacterium | reverse complement strand
TGATTATAGAGCTGAAAGATTGTCTTATCTTGCAACAGGATCACCTGGTTCTTTCGGGAGTGAACCTGAATGTAAAAAAAGGTGAATTCCTGTATCTTGTCGGAAGGGTGGGAAGCGGGAAATCAAGTCTTATAAAAACACTGAACGCACAGATCCCTTTAAAGAGTGGTACAGGGATTGTTGCAGGTTTTAACCTGTCGAAACTCAGAACAAAAGAGATACCGCTTTTAAGGCGGAAGCTGGGTATCGTCTTCCAGGATTTCCAGCTGCTGACAGACAGGTCGGTACATGACAACCTTGAATTTGTGCTGAAGGCAACAGGATGGAAGAATAAGCAGGAGATAGATACACGTATCGGTGAGGTTCTTGAGAAAGCCGACCTTGGATTGAAGGGATACAAGATGCCTCATCAGCTGTCGGGGGGAGAACAGCAGAGAGTGGTCATCAGCAGGGCACTTCTTAACGACCCGGATATTATTCTTGCCGATGAACCTACAGGAAACCTTGATCCGGAAACTTCAGAAGGGATAATAAAACTGTTGAAAGAGATCAGCACAACAGGAAGGGCTGTCATTATTGCAACACACAACTACACAATGCTTAAGAGATTTCCCGCAAGGACTGTCAAGTGCGAAAACGGCAGGCTCATTGAGGTTGAAACTGATGAAGAGATAGAGTTGGATAAGCTGTAAGGATAACCTTCATACCTTCCTCCTATTTAAAAATCCTTACAGGCCAGGGCAGCCTGTTACGATAGATCCTGTAAAAAGGAACATTAACACTTCCGAACGACTCCATGAAAGAGGCTATTGATGGTATCGATGACCCTGCGAAATCAAGAATGGTACGCGTACCTGAATATTCCGAAATAATCTTATTTACAATATAATAGCCAAGCCTCTTCTCCCGGCTCTCAGGAGTATTGACTACAAAAAGCATTGTAATCCTGCCCTTTATCTCAACAAGGAAAATTCCATAAACGAGTCTCTTCTTTGCTTTTCTGATGCCAAGTATCCTGCCCTTCTTATTTCGGGTGCAGAAATTCATCAGTGTTGTCAGCCTGTCGTAGTCACCCGCTTTTACACCTCGTAAATCCATGCCCCTGTTCTCACGGAACAGAGATATCAGTTCCTCAGGTGTAATATCAGTCACTATCTCATGTTTCTTCTTCCCCGACTTATCCACATTTCGTCTGCAATGCTGCGAAAAGCCGCCTGCTATCTTTTCGTACGATTTCGATAGATCAAGCTCGTAGTTTGACCTCAGGGTAACCTTGTATTTGTCGTTATCAATACGCTGTCCGGTACTCAGATCAATAAGCCTGTAGAAATCAGGAATATAGTCGAAAAACTCGTTAAGCGCTTTCTGCTGTGACTTATCGGGAGAAAAGGCGCCAAGCTGCTGAAGAAAATTTGGAGTGGCGATATATGAAATACCATACCTAGTCCTGCAGGGAATCGGAAATACCGAGTCATAGTCATCGTCGATCATGGCTTCCCATCCGGGCGACATAATATCGAGGTACCATGAATATGCATATGGCTTTGGATGTGGTGAGAGCTTTATGCAGTTATCCCATTGTTCACGGTCGATCTCATCGTTTTTCAGGTAATTTATCATGACTGCTGTTCTTTAAGCATCTGTTCAAATATTTCTCTCCATTCCCTTCCTTCACTGGTATCAAGCAGTGTTGTATTGTGCCATATACTCACAAATAATCCACCCGCTCTTCTCGTTTCATCAATCAGGCTGATTATCACCTTCCCTGCATCATGAGGCGGCAAGTTTTTATACTTCATCAGGGTGCCATCCATAACCTGGAAAGGTATCAACCTCAGAGTAGTCTGTCTCTCTTCCATTAAATTATAGAAAAAACAGGGACGTGCCAGGCTGGTCCTGAACCCGGGTTCATCGGGATATCCCATCGAATAGTCTTCGGATATTCCCGCTTCGATCATGTTATTATATCCTTCCGGTATCATCAGCCTGATAAAATGGTATCTCCCCGCACTTATCTCCGTGCCAGTAGTGTTTTTCAGTCTTGCACTCTCCGATCTGAGAAGGCTGAGCTTCCCTCCTGCATAATATGAAGGGTGTATACCGATCCTGTATTTCCCCATAATTTTCCCGATAAGGTCACGATACTCCTCACTTTTCCATGATGGATTCTTATCGTATTTAGAATGATCGCCGGTTGGGAAAAAGAACCTTGCATCGGAATGATTTTTATCTATTGCACCGCATATATAATCATATACATCAAACGGATCTTTCATCGCACCATTTACCACTTTCAGACGTTGAGCAACGCTGCCCTCCTTCCGTGTCACATCGCGGAGCATCCCTCCGAAGCTGTAAAGAAGTCTCTTCCCAAGGTATGCAAAAGGCTGATCCGAATCGATGGTGGTCAATGCACTGAATTCATTCCTTCTGAAAACAAGTTCCGGGAATTTTCTGATCAGCATGCTGGCAAACTCTTTCACCCAGAGGTCAACAAGCGGGAGTCCAAGAAACCCGTTCTTGGACGCTATCGACGATGATGCCCTGAAACGGCCATGTTCATCCGGTTCATGGCTGAGATATTCCTCATACCTCGAAACCAGGAAGAATGATGCGGAAAAAATATCAAAAGGCAGGTCTGCATTTTCAGCAGTCTGGAAAAAAACAGGCATGTTATTCCATACAGTCACATCAATTTGCTGGTTACTTATCCCTTTCTCATAGAGCAGGTTACATGGTTTTACTTTAAAACCGGCAATTTCATCATCTGAATAGTTTATCACCGGTGACTTTCCGGTTTTTCTCCTGTCAGTTTCTATTTCCCATGAGATGCCGAGTAAATCTCCTAAAATAATTCCGGCTATATATAAAAGTCGGGGCGAGGCTTCACGCGCATATATTTTGACTATCTGGACAGGCATAAAACAAATATAACCAAATAAATGATTACATTTGCGCCCCTTATGTTAAAGAGAAGTTTTGAGGAAATGGGATTTACCCCCGGCATACTGAAAGCTATCGGTGAGCTGGGTTTTGAAATGCCAATGCCTGTTCAGGAAAATGTAATCCCCCTGATGCTTGGCGAGGAGTGCGACATAATTGCACTTGCACAAACAGGAACCGGAAAGACGGCTGCCTTTGGGCTCCCTCTTGTACAGGTCACTGATACTGAGTCAGACAAAACACAGTCGCTGATACTCTGTCCAACACGTGAATTATGTATGCAGATAACAAGTGATCTTGCAGATTACTCAAAGTATATGGGTAAGCTCAGGATACTTGCCGTGTATGGTGGGGCAAGCATCGATAACCAGATAAGGGCTCTCAAAAAAGGGGTTCATATAATAGTTGCAACACCTGGAAGACTTATTGACCTTATCGGACGTGGGGCGGCAAAGCTTAACCATGTATCATCGGTTATCCTCGACGAAGCGGACGAAATGCTGAATATGGGATTCCTCGACAGCATAAATGAAATCCTTGAAGAGATCCCCGGGGGAAGAAGAACACTTCTCTTCTCTGCAACAATGTCGAACGAAATTGCTTCCATCGCGAAGAAATATATGCATAATCCCGTGGAGATAACAATCGGGACTAAAAATGCAACAGCGGAAAATGTAAGCCACAATTATTATCTCGTCAATTCAAGGGATAAGTACAAAGCCCTCAAGCGCCTGGCAGATTCAGAACCTGATATCTATGGGATCATCTTCTGCCGCACCCGCAAAGAAACACAGGAAATTGCATCGATGCTTATCGACGACGGCTATAATGCCGATGCCCTGCATGGCGACCTTTCACAGGCACAACGCGACACAGTAATGCAGAAGTTCAGGGTTCGCAACCTTCAGCTTCTGGTAGCTACTGATGTGGCTGCCCGCGGACTCGACGTTGACGATCTTACACATATAATTAATTATAACCTGCCCGACGACCTTGAGGTATATACTCACAGGAGCGGCCGTACAGGGCGGGCAGGAAAAAAAGGAATCTCAGTCTCACTTATAAGCCCTAAAGACAGAAGTAATATCAGTCAGATTGAAAGGAAAGTGAAAAGGCCTTTCAAAATGATGAAGATACCTTCAGGGAGTGAGATTTGCAATAAACAGCTCATCCACTGGGCGAAGAAACTTGAAATGGTGGAGACTGAGCATAAGGAGATAGAAAGATATCTGCCTGAAATTGAAGAAAGACTTGCAGGTCTTGATAAGGAAGAGCTGCTCCGCAGGGTGGTCTCCCTTCAGTTTGATAAATTCCTCGATGACTACAGGTATGGAGGAGAGCTTCTTTCTCCGGTACCAGAAAGTGATGAAGGATTCAGAGGTAAAAATAAAAAAGGAGCTGGCAGACGATTTGAAGGAGAGTATAAAAGACTATTCATAAACCTGGGAAAAACAGACGGTTTCTTTCCAGAACAGCTTATCGAGCTTATTAATTCAAATACAAGAGGCAGGAAGATTCCAATAGGCAAGATAGACCTGTTGAAGACCTTTTCTTTTTTCGAAATTGAATCTGCCCACGTCGCGGAGGTCATCGAAGCTCTTAACAATGCAAGGTTCAACGACAGGAAGGTATCAGTAGAGATAGCCCAGGACAGGCCTGAAGAACATGCCGATGGCAGGGATCGTGAAAAAGGAAAAAGAAAAGATAAATGGTCCGACAGAAGGAAAGATAAAAGACCAGACCGAAAAGGAGGTAAGAGAAAGGACAAAAAACAGCGCGTTGTCACTTATCCCGGACTGAAGCACCGGCGTTAGCCCTGAAGCCATTGGTGAAAAACGCTATCAGCGACATTGTAATAATCACCATGCCCGAAATAGTCAGCCATTCAGGATTTTCTCCGGGGACAAGAAGCCAGCTCAGGATTGCACCGACGACAGGAATGATGAACTTCCAGAGGTTAAGCTCCGAAACCTTGACATGCGGACGCTGGAGAAGCTTGAACCACAGCGAGAAGGCATATGCTGACATAAAGGCAAGCCATAACAGGTCTGCCCAGTAAACAAACGGTTTCGGGCCCGCAGGCCTCTCCTCAAAAAGAAGCGAAATAACATAGATGATCACACCTCCTGT
>JAKLFN010000160.1 GCA_022711195.1 Bacteroidota bacterium | reverse complement strand
TGGCACGTACGTTTCTTCCCGCGAATTGATCAATGAAAATCAGTCATCAAAATTAATCTTCTTAAAGTCTGCGAGTTCCATTGCTTTCCGGTGGTTCACTTTTCTTTCATGCTTATCAGCAGAATCTTCACCAATCCTGCTTAATCCAAAATATCCATAAGCAGCATATTCATTTGTATAAGAACCGAACCTGCCCAGGATTCCAATACCTGTCTTATAATATGAGGAGGCAAGAACATTGTCTTTGTATTTTTTCTCCGCTATAATACCTCTGAAAATATATGATACTCCATTATAGAATTCGTCATTTCTTCTGGTGGGAGATGCAGAAATTATACTTTCGGCTTTATTATATTGCTTCAGCAGCAACAGGTTCTTGATATAGAAAACACGATAAAGAGGATTATTGGGATAACTGTTATTGAGGTATTCGGCAAATGGAAGAGCAGCCTTGAAGTCCATCTCAAAATTCATCCGTATCCAGTAAAGCATAACAATGGCTTCTGCTCTTAGCGCCATTGATTCATTACCGCATATTTCAAGCTGTTTCAGACCCTTTGCAAGATCTCCTGCCGGGAACAGGAAGGCAACGGTCTTATAAACCGGGTACACCCTGGGATAAGCGTCGCGATAATAATTGTAAACACCTGTAAAATAATAGAAATCAGGATAGTTGCTGGAATAATTGAAAGTCCTCATCAGTGGCCTGTAGGAGCTGGTCACTAACGGTATAACATTGTTACTAAGGTCATTATCAGCAAAGAAAAGAAGCAGCAGTCCTCTTGCCGAAATATTGGAAAGAAGATATTCTGCCTCGTATCCTTTCCCGGGAGGAGGATAATTTTCACTTTTTTCGATGCATCTTCTCATTCTGTCCTCGAATTCAATGCTCTCCCCCGATGAAGGCATCATTGGAAAGTTCTTCCAGTAGATCATCATTCCTGAATAAAGGTCAAGTACAGGGTGATCAGGATAGAGTGAAGCGATCTCCCTGTAAGCCTCCTCAGCGCCCTCAAAATCCATATTGTATATGCTGTACATCCCTTTCGTAATGATATTGATGGCAGCGCTGTCGTGCAATATCTGTGCTTTTACTGTGAGAGGTGAAAGAAACATCACTATGAACACGATCAGTGCAGGAAAGCGCACCAAAAATCGACGCAGAAGAACTCTTTCACTGTAAATTAATTTCATCATTCTTTATTGATGTGCACGGGTTAAAGTTAAGATAATTCGATGGTATTCACCCATCCTTAATCAAATGAAGTCTTTCTCATATATATTGTTTTGCTTTCAGCAGGATTTTTCTCATTTTTATGATCATTTAATCTGAAGATATACAAAACTAATCCCATGAAAATGAATTCTCTCTTTGGTTCTGTGCTTAAGTCAAAATTCCTCCCGATAAGCCTGGTGGCTCTACTTGCAATATCATGCAGTTCAGATATAAAACATCAATTGCCATACCTGGATGTTTCCGAAAACAAGCGATTCCTGGTTACCGGGAACGGCGATCCCTTCTTCTGGCTTGGTGATACAGGCTGGCTGCTGTTTACAAAGCTTACCCGCGAGGAGGCTGAACAATATCTTGAGGACCGTCGTCAGAAAGGCTTCAATGTGATTCAGGTTATGGTACTGCACGGTCTTAATGTAGTCAATGTTTATGGCGATACAGCTCTTGTCGGCGGCAAGGTTGACAAGCCAAATGTGTCTCCGGGTTTTTCACCTGACGATCCTATGCAGTATGACTATTGGGACCATATCGATTTTATCGTGAAACTGGCAGCCTCAAAAGGCATATACATGGCACTGGTGCCTGTATGGGGTTCCAATGTAAGGGCAGGAAACGTAACTCGCGAAGAAGCAGAGAGATATGCTTCCTGGATATCGGAAAGGTACAGGAAGATGTCAAATGTTATCTGGCTCAACGGCGGCGATGTCAAAGGAAGCGACTCTACAGCAGTCTGGAATACGATGGGAGAGACAATACGGAAAAATGCACCTGAACAACTTATCACTTTTCATCCGTTTGGCAGAACAAGGTCCTCAGAGTGGTTTCATAATGAATCCTGGCTCGATTTTAATATGTTCCAGTCGGGACATAAAAGATATAACCAGGATACAGTAGGGTACGCTTTTGGTGAAGATAACTGGAAGTATGCAAACATAGACTATATGCTCAAACCTGTAAAACCGACACTCGATGGCGAACCATCATATGAGGGTATCCCTCAGGGACTTCATGATACACTTCAGCCACGCTGGAATGCCTCAGATGTACGCCGTTATGCATACTGGTCACTCTTTTCCGGTTGCTGCGGGTTTACTTACGGGCATAATTCAATAATGCAATTCTTCAGGCCTGGCGACCGTCCAGCCTATGGAGCAAAAGAATACTGGTATTCAGCAATAAAATCCCCGGGAGCAGCACAGATGCATTACCTAAAAGAGCTTATCCTTTCAAAATCGTATTTCGACAGGGTACCTGCAAATAACCTGCTCTCGCAGCCTCAGGGCGAAAAATATGACTATATTGCCGTGACCAGGGGAGCTGATTACGTCCTTGCCTATACTTACAATGGAAGTAATATCTCTCTTCTGATCAATGAACCAGGGTGGTCATCATTCAAAGCATTATGGTTCGATCCCCGCACTGGCAATATATCAGTGACCGAGGGAAGAGAGACGGATAAAAACTTTTCCTTCGATCCTCCGGGTGATAAGGAAAATGGAAATGACTGGGTCCTGATCCTTGAAAAGACATAATTGAATAAAAACAAAACGTTAATGCAATAAATATTTCCTGATTTGCATATTACAGTTGATAATATACTGCTTATAGGTTCCGTGCTGGTCTTTATCAGCGTATTAGCAGGAAAAACCTCTTTCAGGCTGGGTGTTCCTACGCTGGTCTTTTTCCTGCTGATAGGCATGCTGGCCGGATCGGACGGTATCGGGAACATATCATTCGACAATCCCGCAATAGCACAGTTTATAGGGATCATCGCCCTTAACTTTATTCTTTTCTCAGGCGGTTTTGAAACCGACTGGTTATCTGTAAAGCCTGTATTCGGACAATCACTGGCACTCTCCATTGCAGGCGTTATTCTGACAGCGGTCTTCCTCGGGCTGTTCGTCTGGTGGATCACTGACTTCACTCTGTTTGAGGGACTTTTGCTGGGATCAATCGTTTCATCAACTGATGCAGCCGCAGTATTCTCTATCCTCCGGTCGAAAAACCTGGCTCTTAAAGGTCATATAAGACCTACTCTCGAATTTGAGAGCGGAAGCAACGATCCTATGGCATATGTACTTACAATAGCATTTATAAGCCTGATCCAATTTCCTGATAAATCCTTCTGGTCAGTAATACCGCTCTTCCTGAGCCAGTTGCTGATAGGTGGTATAGCAGGCTTTGCTTTCGGTTATGCCGGAAAATTTATTATTAACCGTCTCCGGCTAGATTATGAAGGCCTTTACCCGGTACTCATGATTGCATTAATGTTCCTGACATATTCTGTAACCTCTTCAATACATGGAAACGGATTTCTTGCCGTATATCTGTCAGCCATCTACCTCGGGAACAACGACCTTCTTCATAAGCGTACAATAATGAAGATGTACGACGGGCTCGCCTGGCTTATGCAGATCATCCTCTTCCTGACCCTCGGTCTGCTTGTTTTTCCCAGCCATATAGTTCCGGTAATAGGAATAGGCCTTCTTATCTCAGCAATTCTTATAATTGTCGTCCGCCCGCTGGCAGTATTCATTTGTCTCCTTCCATTTAAAATGAAAAACAGGGAAAGATGGTTCTACTCCTGGGTTGGATTGAGAGGTGCTGTTCCGATTGTATTTGCGACTTATCCCCTGATGGCCGGTCTTGAAAAGGCCCAGATGATCTTTAATATAGTTTTCTTTATCTCCCTTTCCTCAGTAATAATCCAGGGAGCAACCATACCGAAAGTCGCAAAATGGCTCCATGTGCTGCTTCCCGCCAGAGTCAAGGCAGTGACGCCGGCTGATATCCTTCTTTCAGAGTCATTTAATTCGGCAATGGCAGAAATAGAGATAACTCCCGGCGATAATGCAGCAGGAATGAAAATAATCGATCTTGGCTTTCCAAAGAACGCACGAATTGCGCTTCTCCGCCGAAACAACAGGTACCTGATCCCTGATGGTCTAACACAGATCGTTGAGGGCGATAAGCTGCTGGTCATCGCAGGAACAAAGGAAATCCTTGATAGTGTAACTGACACCCTGACAGGCAGGATCAGGGGCTGAACCGGGGACAGAGGGGAAGAGGCATCATAATCGCCCGGAATAGGGAGGTTTCCCGGAACAGCAATTCTTGAATTTCCTTCCGCTGCCACAGGGACAAAGATCATTTCTGCCGGGGAGCAGATCGCTTTTTACCTGATTCTCCCTGTTCCGAATCCATGTCATTACATTTGCCGGCGGTCTCTTATTCTTCAATTCCTTCGACATGTATTCCATATATGGCTCGGCATGTCTGAAAAACATCCTGTACCCTTCGCACAGGTAATTCAGCCCGGGTTTTCCGTCAGCAGTCATCAGAAATCTGTGCTTCGGACATTCACCGTTACAGGCATAGCGCACTTCGCACCTCAGGCAGAAGGAGGGAAGAGCGTTTCTCTTGCTGATGCCAAAATCGAACTGACGCTGGTCTTTTACCAGGTCAGCAAGAGGAGTACTCTGAATATTACCAAGATAATTTTCGGGGTAAACAAAATGATCGCACATAAACAGATCACCGTTGTGCTCCAAAGCCAGTGCATCTCCGCACGTCTCGGCAAAGACGCATACACCCGGATTCTCTCCGACAAAGTTTGCGAGTGTGGAATCAAATATCTGGACATAATACTTTGCAACATCATGCCGTACCCATTCATCGAAGATAGTTATCAGGAATTTCCCATAGTCAGCAGCGTTAACCGACCAATCAGTGACAACAGCTTCTCCATGTCCAGGAGCAACAAGTCGCAGCTTCTTTTCATCAGAAGCGTCTGGAATACGTTCTACCACCGGCAGAAACTGCATGAATCCGCTGCCAATCTTCTTGAGAAAGCGGTAGGTTTCCTTCGCAAATCCTGCATTGTAGCTGTTTACAGTACTTAGGGTATTGAACTCAACTCCATACCTGT
>JAKLFN010000016.1 GCA_022711195.1 Bacteroidota bacterium | reverse complement strand
ACTTATCCATTTATGGATGAGGATTATACATTTGAGATACTCCAGGCCCCCACAGGTGAAGAGGGAATAGAGATTATCGAAAGCAACAAGCCCGATATTATCCTTCTCGACAACAAGCTCCCCGGAATACAGGGTGTGGATGTACTTGAGTATATCCGCGAAAGGAAATACGACATTTCGGTGGCAATGATAACTTCATATGCTTCTCTCGATGTGGCAATAAGAGCAACACGTGACGGTGCTACAGATTTCATCCCCAAACCATTTACACCCCAGGAACTCAAGTCAAGCCTCGAGAACATTTCAAAGCAGCTTTACCTGAAGAAAGTTACCGATAAACTTAAAACCGAAGGCAAGAAAGTCAGATATCAGTTCCTCTCAGTCCTTTCACATGAGCTTAAAGCACCGCTGAATGCGCTGGAGGGTTATCTGCGTATGATGCAGGAAAAGCAGTCAGGCGACAGGATTGACGACTATGCAAGTCATATCGACAGGTCGCTGCAGAGAATACAGGGAATGAGAAACCTGATCATGGACCTGCTCGACTTCACAAAGATAAGGCTTGAACGTAAGGAAGAGAAAATTCAGGAAGTCGATCTTGCTGAAGTTGCCAGGAATGCAATAGTGACGGTACAGCCTTATGCAATCCAGATGGAGGTCAACATTAATCTCGACATCAGAAGCGACTCCGTTATAATGGCAGATCCTGAGGATATGGAAATAATCTTCAATAATCTGCTTTCCAACGCAGTAAAATATAATAAATTCGGCGGGAAAGCCGACATAACCATCGATTCTACAGATAATGAAGTACTCCTGATGTTCACCGATACAGGTATCGGAATCTCCGAAGCCGACAAGGAGAACCTTTTCAGGGAATTCATGAGGGTGAAAAATGAGAGAACAAAAAATATCTCCGGCAGCGGCCTGGGTCTCTCAATAGTCCGTAAAGTGATAGAATTATACCATGGCACCATAAAAGTGGAGAGTACTCCTGAAATGGGTACTGTCTTTACCGTCCGCCTGCCAAAGAAACCACCAACGATAACATAACGAAAAATGAAATTACCGGGAAAAACAGTTGAACGATTAAGCGAATACAGAAGAACCCTTCTGGAGTGCCTGAGTGAGAAGAAACACTTTATTTTCTCACACGACCTTGCTGCACGACTGCATATTACAGCCGTCCAGGTACGGCGCGACCTTATGCTGATCGGCTATTCATCAGTACACCGCAGGGGCTATGACGTGAAAGAACTGATCGAAAAAATAGGAACGATTATTGACTCCAGGGAAAGCCTTAATGTGGCAATAATAGGCATCGGAAACCTCGGCAGGGCAGTAGCAGGTTATTTCAAGGGAAAAAGATCAAAGCTCAACCTTGTAGCCTCTTTTGACACAGATCCACAGAAAGTAAACAAGGTGATTTCAGGTGTTAAATGCTACTCCCAGATGGAAATGGAACAGGTAATCAGGGATCTTAATATCAAAATCGCGATAATAACCGTTCCCCCCGATTATGCCAAGGAGATCACCGAGGAAGCCGTAAGATTCGGAATAAAAGGGATACTGAACTTTACTACTGTACCCCTGAATGTCCCAAACTGGGTCTTCCTGGAAGAATACGACATGATCACATCAATTGAGAAAGTTGCTTATTTCGTAAAAGGGAATTCCCTGTAAACCACTCCTTCAACATGAGGATTTTCAGAGGTTTTGAGAATGTTGACGAAATACGGAATCCTGTTGTTACAACCGGATCATTCGACGGAGTTCATATAGGACATAAAACAATTCTCAACCGTCTCAGGCTCCTGGCCGACAGGTACCAGGGTGAGTCGGTACTAATTACATTCGATCCTCATCCGCGGAAAGTTCTTTACCCTGAAACTGCAGGCAAAGGCCTGAGACTGATAAATTCTCAGGAGGAGAAGATGGAACTACTCAGAAAGGCAGGGCTTGACAACCTTATTATTGTTGAGTTTACCAGGGAGTTCTCACGAACGACAAGCGAGGAGTTTGTCAGAGACTACCTTCATGGGAAACTGAAGGCAAAGGTGGTTGTGGTTGGCTTTAATCATCATTTCGGCTTTAACAAGGAGGGCGATTATAAACAACTCTGGGGCTGGAGAGAAAAATTTAAATTCGAGGCTGAAGAGATCCCCGAACAGGAAGTCCAGCACGAAACAGTAAGTTCGACAAAAATACGGAAGGCAATCAGCGAAGGCTACATACAGCGTGCAAATGCATACCTCGATCATTATTATATGGTAATGGGCAAACCTCAGTTCCATGATACTTTTTCCGACATGCTCTTTATGAAGGTTCCCCTGACAGAAGAATGCAAACTTCTGCCGGCAACAGGAATTTATGCCGTTTCGGTCATTTCGGGTGAATCAAATTCAAAGGGTATGGTGATAATTAATGCAGGACTGCAGGATAATTCCGAGGTCCTGCTCCATATCTTCGACGACAATACTCCTTTCCTTCACGACGGTACAACAATATTGTTCCATAAAATGATATATGGAACGATTTCCCCTTCAGACCCCGGATCGGCAGCTAAACTGGCTGCATCGAAGAAGGAAATCGCAGATCTTATATACTGATAAGTATCATCTGCACCGTGCCTCAATTTTTGTAACTTTGCAACTGTTATAATAATATATATCGATGCGATTTTCGCCTGAAAAATTAAAGATCCCCGACCAGAGAATGGTGCCGTTCATTGATCCGCAGGAATTGTGGGATCTCATTAATAATACCAAACCCGACAGGACCAGGGTCAGGGAGGTCATTGCCAAATCTCTTGATAAAAACCGGCTTACCCTTGAGGAGACGGCGGTGCTCATTAATTCGATGGGTACTGACCTTGAGGAGGAAATAAAACATGGTGCCAGGGAACTTAAAGAAAAGGTTTATGGCAACAGGATCGTTCTGTTTGCACCGTTGTATGTAGGCAACAGGTGTACAAATAATTGTCAGTACTGCGGATTCCGGGTTTCAAATAAGGAAGCTGTCAGAAAAACACTTTCCGACCAGGAGATAATCAGTGAGGTGGAAGCCCTTGAGGATAATGGCCAGAAAAGACTGATACTTGTTTATGGAGAACATCCCGAGTATTCTCCTGAGTATATTGCCCATACCGTGAAACTGGTCTATGACGTGCGGAAAGGCCATGGCGAGATACGACGCGTGAATATCAATGCAGCTCCTCTTGATATAGAAGGATTCCGGACTGTCCATAAAGCAGGAATAGGAACTTACCAGATATTCCAGGAGACCTATCATCCTGATGCATATAAATTGTATCATCTCGGAGGAAAGAAAAGGGATTATGAGTGGCGTCTTACAGCACTCGACAGGGCCCAGGAAGCAGGAATTGATGATGTGGGTATCGGCGCTCTGTTCGGACTTTACGACTGGAGGTTCGAGGTGATGGGACTGGTCCGGCATACTAATCATCTCGAGGCATGCTATAATGTTGGACCTCATACAATCTCATTCCCCAGGATAAAAGATGCCCTGAGTCTGAACATCGACGGACGGTACCAGACTAGCGATGATGATTTTAAAAAACTCGTCCCTATCCTCAGACTCGCTGTCCCATATACAGGAATGATCCTTACTGCCAGGGAAGCACCCGACGTACGCAGAGAGGTAATTGAGTATGGTGTATCACAGATCGACGGTGGCACAAAGCTGGAGCTGGGGTCATACTCCGATACAAAGAATGAAGAACAAAACCTTAACCGCGAGCAGTTCAAGATCAACGATAACCGATCGCTGTCGGAGGTAATTGACGAACTCCTGGAAAACGATTACATTCCCTCGTTCTGCACTTCATGCTACAGGATGGGGAGAACTGGAGAACATTTTATGGAATTCTCGGTACCTGGATTTATTAAGCGTTTCTGTACACCAAATGCCTTGCTTACCCTCTCAGAATATATCTGCGATTATGCTACCGATGATGTTGCAAAAAAAGGCTGGCAGGTTATCGAAAAGAACCTGAAAACTCTTGAACAGGGTGTCGAAAAAGCTACCCGTGAAAAGATAGAGCTTATAAAAAAGGGAGAGAGGGATCTGTATTTTTAATATTGCTTTTACGATATACTTATGATAAAAGTTCTGGGAATAAAAATCGTCGACAGAATTAAGGAGGCCGGCCTGACACAGGAGATCTTATCGCGGCATTCAGGTGTGATAACAACACGCCTGGGCTTTCACGAAGTTACAGAAAGCATATGCAGCAGGGAAGCATATATTATCCTTCACCTTAAGGATGATAAGTCAGAATCAGAAAAGCTAAACAGGGAGCTTCTTCCACTTGGAGGTATAGTGATCAGGGAAATGACCTTCTCGGGGAATGAGATTCCTGGCAATGGCAATGATAATGACGGAGTTATCGAGATACTGGGCATCCTTGCCGAGAAAAAGCAAGATGTGATCACATCTGTTCAGAAGATCCTGACTTCATACGGCTGCTATATTCGAACACGTCTCGGTGTAAACGAAACTTTCTTCGGCGAACCGGCAGGGCTAATAATACTTGAGCTTACAGGTGACCATAAACAAAGGGTGCTTCTTGAGAAGGACCTGAGCGCACTTAAAGGGATTTATGTGAGGAAGATGGTGTTCTAGTTGCAACCTGTAACTTGCAACCTGTAACTTGCAACCTGCAACCTGCAACCTGCAACCTGCAACCTGTAACTATCTCCCTCTGCGCCTCTTGTCGTAATGCTGAGAATCCCCCCATTCACCATAAACAACTTCTGCATCTGCCAGCGAGACCCTTGCTTCGAGGCAGCTCTGGCAATCCTCTGCTGAGTCATCAGTACAGGGTTTATTGTCATATAGCTTGTAGCTGTCGCGGTATTTTCCGGGGGTTATGTTAGGCATCAGAATGTTGGCGCCGATCTTCACCGCTTTTTCTCTGCCTATGGGATCAATAGCCTGAAGGGCTGTCGCGGCAACAATATTGATGTCTTTCATCATGATCCTGAGAACAGCGATCATTTTAAGAGTAAGATCAAATCTCTCTTTAAGGGGAAGAAGATTACCTGCATGCACGATCAGAGGAGTGTCGGCATGTTCTATATATGGACCCATGCCACACATATCGATGTCAAACTCTTTCATGAAGAGAAGGTCGCCGGCAAGGTCATCAGGTGTCTGAAAAGGAAGTCCGATCATTACTCCTGTGCCTGTCTGGTATCCGATATCCTGCAGGCTCTTCAGACAATCAAGCCTGCGTTGAAAGTCATGTTTTTTGTCGGCAGGATGGATCTTGCTGTAAAGGTCGCTGTTTGTCGATTCAACCCTGAGCAGGTACCTGTGTGCCCCGGCATTGTACCACTCTCTGTAGACCTCCGGTTCCTGTTCTCCTACCGACAGGGTAATACCCAGTTTCCCTGCCGATAGCTCTTTTATAGAATTGAGTAATTTTGTTACTCGTTTTGTAAATGCCGGACTCTCAATTTCACCCGACTGCAGGGCAATAGACCCGTAATTATTGTCGAAGGCGAATTTTGCTGCAGCAATAATCTCGTCGTCGGAGAGGTTATAACGTTTCAGGTTTTTATTTCCTTTTCTGATACCACAGTAAAGGCAATCTTTACCGCATACATTAGAAAATTCGATTAGCCCCCTGAACCAAACTTTTTTACCGATATATTCTTCTTTTATTTCCGCCGATTTGCTGAAAAGCAGTTTTCGCTCTTCACCTTCAGCCTGAAGAAGGGCAACAATATCCTCTTTTGAAAAAGAGTTTTTATTGAGTATCTCTTTTCTTCTCATTTCAATGTCTCTTCACCTTCGTACCCTCGCACCCCCGTACCCTCGCACCCTCGCACCCTCGCACCATTGCACCATTGTACCATTGCACCATTAAAACCCTCTTCCATACATTCCCCAAAGCGTCACCTTCATCTCCTGCCACCTGGTCATTGCCAGACCGGCAAAGCTCTCTGTATATGAGGTAACATATTTTCCTGCCTCCTCATGCTTTCCTTCACTCACCAGTTCTTTCACCCTGTTCTCAACAAGAGGTAGCTCTGCGATGGCTTTATCTTCCAGTTCTTTAACAGCATTCTCTATCAACTCCCTGTTTTTCGACCAGTTTACAGTTGCCAGCCTGTTTGTTTCCCTGAATGCCCAAATTGCCGCATCTGTCCTGTATCTCTGTTGGCCACAGATGTTAAACGACTGAGGAAGCCGGAGTACCCCTGAAAAGATCGGTATCCTCGGACTCTGGCCCGGATTATCAAATGAGAACCAGGCAACAGCCCCCACTTCATCGGGGAGCCAGCTACGGCACTGTATTACATGTGAGTATGAACAACCGGTGATGGCAATTGTTCGCTGCCGTTCAATTGTCCCTGGTTTCAGTTCGTTTATCAGGTTCCTCCAGTCGGCATTCATCCAGTTGCTGGCCATTGGCGATTTAACTTTCTCTTCAACTTCATTGCCGGAGGCATCTTTCTTCTTAACCGTTACCATCAGGTTTTTTGTCATGTCCCATTGTGTTCCTTCATACGTTTCCCTGAAGAACTTCATTACATCCTGTGCCGAGAGTCTCTTTTCGGGTTTTACCGAGAATGGCAGCTCTTCGGCATCAAATGAAAGATTGAGTGATGGTGCCAGAGTGCTGAAAACATAATACTCGCGAATGGCAAATGGTTTCTTCCCGTTGATCACCTTCCAGAATTTTAGCGGTTCTTTTCCGTCCCAGTAGCCAAGATCCTTTGCTGCCTTTTTCAGGTTTGAGCTGTACATGAACATATCGGGATTGTTAAAATCGACGGTGGATATCCTTGGTATGTTGGCGCATATACCAACATGATCGTCGGGTATTCGCTGTGCACACCACAACGCTGACGGTTTTCCTTTTCCCGATCCGGCTATTTCAAAATGCCATACCTCGCGTGGATCGGCAATGGTTATACATTCTGCCAGGTCGGCATACCCGTATTCCTCTGCAAGCCGGCCTATGAGTCTTATAGCATCTCTTGCTGTTGTACATCTCTGCAGGGCTATCTTCTGTAATTCTTCTATCAGGAAGAGTCCGCTTTCATTTCGAAGTTCCTCCCTGCCATAGATGGTGGTCTCACCAATGGCCAGCTGCTTCTCGTTAAGACATGGATATGCTGTGCTCAGGTAAGCAAAAGTTTCGGGTGCTTCTTCGATCTCACCCTTCTTTGAAACGTTGGTCATATCCCAGGCCTCTTCGGTATGCAGCGTTCCCCAGTACACCGGATGCATGGTTCCTTTTTCGTGCCTGGCTGCAGGAATGATCCCAAGCCACGTACGGTAGTTACCGTCGCAGGTATGCGAAGTCATCACTGATCCGTCGGCAGAGGCAAGCCGTCCGACCATTATTGTTGTACAATTCTCATCATAACCCGGACCATCTGGATCGTTGTATGTAAATTGGGAATAGGATTTTATTGCAAAGCCTGGAATAAGAACCAGAAAAAGAATTAAAATCGATTTTTTCATCATTTAATTAATATATTATCATAGTTTATTGGATCTGCGAATTTAATGGTTTTTCTCTTTGAGTCCTTTGTGTGTACTTTGTGCGCCTTTGTGGTAAAAGATTTAACCACAAAGGAACACAAAGGTTTTCTCAAAGGGACACAAAGTATAAAAGTATTTGATTAACATGGTTATTAACCTGTTTATTATATCTGCAAATATCCTGTTTTGTACATATTATTTTTATTATATTGCTTTACTGTTTATTCATGGTATGGATTTACTAAAGTGTTATAAATCAGAGCTGTATTTATATTCAATAGCTCAGAATGTCGGCTTCCTGAAGCGGTTTTACGGTTTATAGGATTTTTCTGCTTTTCCGGATTATTTCGATAATAATTCACCTCTCACTTTTTTTTTATAATGATAAACGATAAATTGATAAATCCGGGCAGTATTGTTGTTGTCGGTGGTTCCGACGACTTGTTTAAGCCCGGAGGAAAAATCCTGAAAAACATAATAGACGGCAAATTTACAGGCAGTCTCTGTGTGGTAAATCCTAAACAGGATATTGTTCAGGGTATAAAATCATTTCGTGACCTGAAAGATATTCCTGCGACAGACCTGGCCATTCTCGCCATACAGGCAAAATATTGCCTGCCGGCCGTTGAAACTCTGATCCGGGAAAAAAACACAAAAGCATTCATCATAATCTCGGCAGGCTTCAGTGAATCAGGCGACGAAGGAAAGCGGCTCGAAAAAGAAATAGCAGAACTCATAAACAGGGCTGGCGGATCACTCATAGGCCCGAACTGCATAGGTGTAATTACTCCTGCCTACAGCGGTATCTTTACAACCCCGGTTCCGGGTCTCAGCCAGGGAGGATGTGATTTTGTTTCCGGCTCGGGAGCCACTGCCGTATTTATCTTTGAGTCAGCAATCCCCAAAGGAGTAAAATTCTCCAGCGTCTTTTCTGTCGGTAACAGCGCACAGACAGGTGTGGAAGATGTCCTCGAATACTGGGATACAACTTACGACCCTGCGACAAGCTCGAAGGTAAAGCTCATTTATGTCGAAAGCATCCAGGACCCTGATAAGCTTCTTCATCATGCCTCGTCGCTTATCCGCAAAGGATGCAGGATAGCTGCGATAAAGGCAGGAACCAGCGAAGCGGGCATCCGTGCTGCTTCATCACATACAGGAGCACTGGCATCATCCGACTCTGCTGTGGAGGCGTTATTCAGAAAAGCAGGTATTGTACGGTGTGCGGGCAGGGAAGAGCTGACAACAGTGGCCTCTGTATTCTTCTATAAGCATCTGAAGGGCAGGAATATAGCTATTATTACCCATGCCGGAGGACCAGCTGTGATGCTTACAGATGCCCTGGCATCAGGAGGGATGAACATACCGCAGATAACAGGTGAGCCTCATGAAAAGCTTCTTGCTATGATGAACGCAGGAGCATCGGCCGATAATCCCATCGACCTGATAGCCACGGCAACAAATGAACAGCTCAGCCAGGTCATTGATTATGTCGATAAAGAGATGCCTCAGATCGACGGTATGACGGTGATCTTCGGAAGCAACGGGCTCAACGATATGATGTCCATATATGATCTTCTCCACAGGAAAATACAGGAATGTAAAAAACCTCTGTTCCCGATTCTTCCCTCAGTGGCAAGCTCAAAGAACGAGCTGGAATATTTCCTGGCAAAAGGACATATAAATTTTCCCGATGAGGTGGTGCTTGGCAGGGCGCTTATAAAAATATCGAATACACCGTTCCCTGCCGAAGAAAAGATATTCCTCGATGGTGTTGATATAAAGACGATCAGGAAGATAATAGAGTCGGCACCGGATGGCTATCTTGAACCTGGTAATATACAGCTTCTTCTAAAAGCGGCAAGCATTCCTGTTGCTGCTGAAGCTGTCGTCAGAACACGGCGGGAACTGATTACCAATGCTGAGAAAACAGGATATCCGCTGGCGCTGAAAGTGGTCGGACCGGTGCATAAATCAGATGTGGGAGGTGTTACCCTGAACATAAAATCGAAGACTCATCTTGTCGCAGAATTCAACAGGATGATGAAGATTAAGGGAGTGACAGCAGTGCTGATGCAGCAGATGATAACAGGTACAGAGCTCTTTATCGGAGCCAAATATGAACCTAAGTTCGGACACATCATTCTCTGTGGCCTGGGAGGGATATTTGTTGAAGTCCTCGGAGACTTCTCGTCAGGCCTGGCACCGTTGAATTTCCGGGAGGCAGAATCGATGATCAGAAGCCTTAAGAGCTACAGGATTATTAAAGGAGCAAGAGGAAAACAGGGTATCGATGAGAAGCGGTTCGCAGAGATAATTGTCAGATTATCAACCCTCCTGAGGTATGCAACTGAAATCAAGGAAATGGACCTTAACCCGCTGATAGGAACACCTTCGTCGATAACTGTTGTGGACGCCAGGATAAGGATAGAAAAGAAACCGGCTACGGTTCATCCGGTAACAGAAACAAAGAAAAAGCAATCATGAGCACAATACCCATATCGAAGGATATTATTGAGAGAATATCGGCAGAAAACGGCCTCCCGGAACCGGGAAAAGGATCTATACGTGAGATATCACACCTGGTGAGCCTGCTGGAAGTGAAGACAGGAATAAGGTTTGTAAGGATGGAGATGGGCGTCCCAGGGCTGCCTGCACCACAGATCGGGATTGAGGCTGAAATCGCAGCGCTGAAGAGCGGCGTCGCTTCACTCTATCCTGAGATATCAGGGATCCCTGAACTTAAAAAAGAGACCTCCAGGTTCGTCAAGCTCTTTCTCAATGTTGATATTAAACCTGAAGGCTGCATCCCTACAGTCGGCTCAATGATGGGAGGGATGGTTACTTTCCTCGTGGCAAACAGGAATGACAGGAGCAAGGAAGGATCTTTGTTCATCGACCCGGGATTTCCCGTTCAGAAGCAGCAGGTGAAAATGCTTGGCCACGATTTTCACTCTTTCGACGTATATAATTACAGGGGCAAAAAACTGAAAGATAAGCTGGAATCATACCTTGCCACGGGAAAGATATCTTCGCTGGTATATTCCAACCCCAACAATCCCACATGGATATGCCTTACCGAGGAGGAGCTTGAAATAATAGGCAGCCTGGCAAAAAAATATGGTGTGATCGTTGTCGAAGATCTTGCTTATTTCGGGATGGACTTCAGAAAAGATTATTCAAAACCGGGGATGCCGCCATACCAGCCCACCGTGGCACATTATACCGATGATTATGTTCTTCTGATATCAAGCTCTAAGGTTTTTAGCTATGCCGGCCAGAGAATCGGAATGATTGCAATCTCCGACCATCTTTTTAACAGGTCATATCCCGACCTGTTACGATATTATTCATCTGATAAATTTGGACATTCTCTTATCTTTGGAGCCTTGTATGGCCTGTCGGCAGGTGTATGCCATAGTGTCCAGTATGGCCTGGCTGCACTTCTGAAGGCTGTAAATGACGGTAGATATAAATACCGCGACGATCTTAAGGAGTATGCAGAGAAAGCTGTAATAATGAAGCAGATGTTCCTCGAAAATGGTTTCAGCATAACGTATGATAAGGATCTGGATGAACCGGTTGCCGACGGATTTTATTTTACAATATCATACAGGACGATGAGCGGCAGGCAGCTCCTTAAAAACCTGTTATCATATGGTATCAGTGCCATAACTCTCGATATTACCGGAAGTGAAAGGGAAGGTCTCCGGGCCTGTGTGTCAATGGTTCCGCGTGACCTGTTCGGGGAACTTGAAAAGAGACTTAAAATATTCAATGAAGATCATCAGAAACAGATAAAATAAATATTAAAAATATGGCAAAGATCAGAGGAAGTATTGTTGTTGATATTGACAGGTGCAAAGGCTGCGAGGTGTGCATGGTTTCCTGTCCGACAGGGACCATAGCCATGGCTAAAGAAGTGAATCACAAAGGATACTTTTATGCCTATCCCGCAAATCCGGAGCTTTGCATAGGTTGCGCGAACTGCGCAATGGTTTGTCCGGATGGTGTGATAACAGTCTATAAAACAAAGATATAATGGAAAGAGAATTAAGACTTATGAAAGGGAACGAGGCTGTTGCCGAAGCTGCAATACGTGCAGGAGCTGACGGCTATTTCGGTTACCCGATAACTCCACAGAGCGAAATACTTGAATACCTGATGGAAGCAGATCCATATCATACCACCGGTATGGTCGTTCTCCAGGCAGAAAGCGAAGTGGCTGCCATTAACATGGTATATGGCGGCGCCGGATGCGGAAAGAAAGTGATGACAACTTCATCATCGCCAGGGATCAGCCTGAAGCAGGAAGGAATAACATATATCGCAGGCGCTGAGCTTCCATGCCTGATTGTCAATGTGGTTCGCGGAGGCCCCGGACTGGGCACTATTCAACCTGCACAGTCCGATTATTTCCAGGCTACTAAGGGAGGAGGACACGGCGATTATCACCTTATTGTTCTCGCTCCTGCATCGGTACAGGAAATGGCCGATTTTGTCGAACTGAGCTTCGACCTGGCATTTAAATACAGGAACCCTGTCATGATGCTCTCCGACGGCGCCATAGGACAAATGATGGAGAAAGTTTACCTGAGCCCTCAAAAGGAGAGATCGAAAACAGTTCCTGAATGGGCAACAACAGGAAAACCCTCAACACGCGAAAGAGTTATCATTACCTCACTCGACCTGGATCCGGAAAGGCAGGAAAAATTCAACCGGAAACTCGTTGCCAAATACAATGAGATAAGGGAAAAGGAAGTCCGCTACGAGGAGCTGCAGTGCGAAGATGCTGATTATATCCTGGTTGCTTATGGCACGAGCGCAAGAGTATGTATGAAATCGATACAGCTGGCACGTGCACAGGGTATAAAGGTCGGATTGCTGAGGCCTATTACGCTATTCCCATTTCCTTCAAAACAGATCAGTGAACTTGCCGGAAAGGCTAAGCTGATGGTGTCGGTGGAAATGAGCGCCGGCCAGATGGTGGAAGATGTAATGCTCTCGGTAAACGGCAGGGTACCAGTGTACCATTACGGGAGAATGGGAGGTATTGTCACAGAGCCTGAAGAGGTTGTGGACTTTCTGAAATCAAAAATAATAGGAGGTTAAGATATGGCTGAAGCAACTGGAATTAAAGATATTATCAAACCGGAAAACCTCGTCTATAAGAGGACTAAGGTCATGACCGGAAAAACACTTTCATACTGTCCTGGCTGCGGCCATGGAACAGCACACAGGATACTCGCGGAGATTATTGAGGAGGAGGGCTTGCAGTCGGAGACCATAGGCATCTCGCCGGTAGGGTGTTCGGTGCTGCTGTATGAATTCCTCGATATCGACTGGCAGGAAGCAGCTCATGGCAGGGCTCCTGCGCTGGCAACAGCAATAAAACGTCTTCTTCCCGATAAGTTCGTTTTTACATACCAGGGCGACGGCGACCTTGCTGCCATTGGCACTGCCGAGACAATTCATGCATGCAACAGGGGTGAGAATATCCTTATCATATTCATTAATAACGGGATATACGGTATGACCGGCGGTCAGATGGCCCCCACAACCCTTCCCGGCATGAAATCATCAACCTCGCCATACGGCAGGGATGTTAAACTGATGGGCAATCCCCTTAAAATGACAGATATTGTTGCTACACTTCCAGGCACTTATTTTGTGACCAGGCAGAGTGTTCATACACCTGCCAATGTCAGGAAGACTAAGAAAGCTATCAGGAAAGCAGTTCAGTATCAGAAACTTAACAAGGGAACATGCTTTGTCGAGATAGTGTCTAACTGCCCTTCGGGGTGGAAAATGACTGCTGTAGAGGCTAACAAATGGATGGAGACAAATATGTTTCCATATTACCCTCTGGGCGACATGAAGGTGCCTGCTGAGGAAAATGTGCAACCTACAAAATCCGAAAAAAATGACTGAAGAAATTATAATTGCCGGATTCGGCGGACAGGGAGTATTGTCGATGGGTAAGATCATGGCATATTCAGGTGTTATGCAGGATATGGAGGTAAGCTGGATGCCATCGTACGGTCCCGAAATGCGGGGTGGCACTGCAAATGTTACTGTCATCCTGAGCAGCGAACGCATCAGTTCACCAATCATTAAGCACTTCGACACAGGGATAATCCTTAACCAGCAGTCACTCGACAAATTTGAGAAATCAATTAAGCCCGGGGGTGTGCTTATCTACGACAGCAACGGAATAACGCGTCATCCTGAAAGAAAAGATATTACTATCTATCGGGTCGATGCAGCAGAAGAAGCAGGTAAGATGAATGCTCCTAAAGTCTTTAATATGATCGTGCTGGGAGGATTCCTCAAAGTTAAGCCCGTTATCACCCTTGAGAACGTTATAAAAGGCCTTAAGAAATCACTGCCTGAGAGATATCATAATCTCATTCCGATGAATGAGAAGGCCGTGCAAAGGGGAATGGAGATAATAAAGAAAGTCTGACCCCCCATCCCCCCTAAAGGGGGGCAGTCCCGCTTCATGCGGGACGGGGGTTATCTCTCATAGAAGTGCATCTCCTCGATATACTTCCAGACGGAAGGAGGGAGATAATACGACATATTTTTCTTATTCTTTATACCACCCCTGATAAAGGTCCCGGATATCTCCATTAACGGCGCTTTAGCCCAATGTATCCTGGCTTTCGTGAGGATCTCTTCAAGCTCGGCCGATTCAGGCCTGCGTGAATATGGCCTGGGATAGACGTATAAATGATACTTCCTGATCAGCTCAGTGGCATTCTTCCACTTATGAAATGTATACAGATTATCTTCTCCCAGTACAAGGTTAAAAGTATGCTGGGGATATTTTTCTTCGAGATATGCCAGGGTATTGATGGTATATGATGGTGAAGGCATGCTGAATTCAACATCAGTAGCTTTCAGCCTGTCGTTGTCGCCGATTGCAAGCTGAACCATATAAAGACGCTGGTGCCCTTCAAGGAGACTCTCCTTTTTCTTTAACGGGTTATGAGGACTTACAACAAACCATACCTGCTCAAGAGGTGTGAATTCAGTCATGTATCCTGCAATTGCCAGGTGTCCAATGTGTATCGGATTGAAGGATCCGAAGTATAAACCTATTTTCGCCATTCAAGAAAATATTACTGTCTTTCCTTTGTGATACTTTGTGAAAACCTTTGTGACCTTTGTGTTTAAAATAATAATTGTTCCTGACCACAAAGAACACAAAGTGCACACGAAGGTACACAAAGATTTTCCAAATCAACTTTTAATAAAACCTATAACTATTCTATAAATATCATTTTCAGCCTTCTGGAGATTATCATTCACTACAATGTTATCAAACTGATCTGCCAGCTTCATCTCCTCTTCTGCTTTTGCTACTCTCATTTTTATTTTCTCCGGATTGTCGGTAGCTCTCTGCAGTAATCTTTTTTCAAGTTCTTTTATTGATGGCGGCATAATAAAAATTGAGATGGCATCATGACCGAAGATTTTTTTCAGGTTAATACCTCCCTTTACATCGACATCGAAAAGAACATGATTGCCATGCGACCAGATACGGTCGATCTCCGATTTAAGGGTGCCATACAACTGGTCACTGTAGACCTCTTCCCATTCTATAAAATCGTTTTTACTTATCCTGTTTCTGAAATCCGCCACACTCATGAAATAATATTCGACGCCGTTCTTCTCCGTCCCCCTGGGAGCCCTGGTGGTGGCAGAAATGGAAAACTCAAAGTTTATCCCGCTGTCGAGAAGATGTCTGATTATTGTCGACTTCCCTGCTCCTGAGGGTGCAGATATTATTACAAGTTTTCCTTTCATCAAGATATTTTTGCCACTAAGGCACCAAGGCTCTAAGCTACACCAAGTTATACCCTTGGTGATCCTTCGTGTCTTAGTGTCTTTGTGGCATATTTCCTCTCATTATAACACATTCAGGGATTGCTCCTTGATTCTTTCCAGTTCATCCTTCATCATCACCACCAGCTTCTGGATTGATGCGTCATTGGCTTTTGAACCGATGGTATTCACCTCGCGGCCAATCTCCTGCGAAATGAAGTTCAGTATCTTGCCATTTGGCGGGAGCGAAGCAATTTTCTCGAGGAAGTATTCACAATGTTTCCTGAGCCTCACCTTTTCTTCATTAATATCGAGCTTTTCGAGGTAGAAAATGATCTCCTGTTCAAACCTGTTCTTGTCGATATTCTCTGTCCCGACATTCTCTGCCAGCGAAGCATTGAGCCTCTCCCTTATTTTCTTTATCCTGTCGCCTTCAAATCCCTCTACTTCCTTCAGCAGCGTGAGGATCTTCCCGACAGCTCTGGTGAGGTCTGTTTCAATTGATTTTCCCTCTTCGATCCTGTATCCGTCGAGTTGTTCAACAGCTTCGATGAGTTTTTCCCTCACCAGCAACCACTCTTCCTCGTCAAGTTCAGGCTTTTCAGTTTTAAGTGCGTCGGGAAGTCTCATAATTGTAGAGAGAAGCTGGTCGTCGGCATTTATCTTCAGCTCCCCGGCGATCTCCTTAAGCTGCTGGTAGTAATTCTTAACTACGTTTTTATTGATTACCGGAACTATTTCGTTATCGAGCACATCGAAATTGATTGTGAGGTCGATCTTGCCCCGGTCGAGTTTCTGGCTTATGAGATTTCTCACTTCTGCTTCCTTTTCCTTATATAGCCACGGCAGCCTGGCATTCAGGTCGAGTGATTTTGAATTAAGCGATTTTATCTCGATTGATATTTTTTTCTGAGGGATCTCGGCTGTAGCCTTGCCGAAACCTGTCATGGATTTTATCATTTTACTGTTGTTGTAAATCAGGCAGAAAGGTACAACTTCCCCCTAAAATAACAATAGAGGAGGTTTATCAAGACTGGTTTATTTTTCCAAGCTTTACCGTAAAATGCCTCAGTATCGGAGCTTCCCAGAGGATATTTAAACCTCTTTTTATCGAGTCGCGTCTGTCGAAGACATTCTTCACAACAGCTGCCACATAATCCATATGGTTATCAGTATATACCCTTCTCGGTATGGCCAGTCTGACCAGCTCCTTCCCTGAGAACCTGTTCTCACGTGTAACCGGGTCCCGGTCGGCCATCAGGGCACCAATCTCAGCACTCCTTATTCCTCCTTCAATATAAAGTTCAATTGCCAGAGCCTGTGCAGGGAACTCTGTATCAGGTATCTGCGGAAGAAACCGCTTTGCATCAATAAAAATGGCATGCCCTCCTGAAGGTTCAAGAACAGGTATCCCGTAATCCTTCATCTTTGAGCCAAGATACTCAACCTGACCTATCCGTGAGGTGAGATATTCATAATCGGTGCCCTCGTAAAGCCCCTGCGCCAGGGCATTCATATCGCGCCCCGACATCCCTCCATAGGTTATGAACCCCTCATAAATTATATTATACGAAGAAGCAAGGCGAAATGTTTCCTCATCCCTGAAACCAATAAAGCCCCCCATGTTCACGATAGCGTCCTTTTTTGAGCTCATTGTCATCCCGTCAGCACAGGAGAACATCTCCAGAACGATCTCCCTGATAGTCTTTCCGGCATACCCTTCTTCCCTCGTTTTTATGAACCAGGCATTCTCTGCAAACCTGGCTGAATCGAGGAAGAACTTAACTCCATATTTATCGGCAAGGTCACGTATTCCTTTCAGGTTCGCCATGCTTACCGGCTGTCCTCCCGAAGTATTGTTTGTTATAGTCACAATGATCAGTGCAATCTTTTCACGTGGATTATTTTTCAGAACATCCTCCAGCCTGGCAAGGTCGACATTCCCCTTAAACGGATCCGGTGCCGTAAAATCGGATGCGACATCCACCGTACAATCGACAGGTATGGCTTTCCTGAATTCAATATGCCCCTTGGTAGTGTCGAAATGTGAGTTTCCGGGTACGAGGCTGCCTTCTTTTACAAGTGCTGAAAACAATACATTCTCAGCAGCCCTGCCCTGGTGAGTGGGAAGAAAATACCCGAAGCCGGTGATCTCTTCTATTGCTTTCTTCAGGTTGTAGTACGATGATGCACCTGCATAGCTCTCGTCGCCAAGCATAAGCGCCGACCATTGCCTGTCGCTCATTGCTCCTGTTCCGGAATCGGTGAGAAGGTCGATTGTCACCTGCTCCGACTTCAGATTGAACATATTAAAATGGGCATCGCTGATCCATTTCTCTCTCTGGTTCCTGGTACTGGTATACACAGGCTCGACCATCTTTATCTTATAGGGTTCTATAAAGGGAAGTTCCATAATTGTGGATTAATTAAAAGATTTTTGTGAAATGAAGTTTGTTTTACACTCCCCGCCTCCCGCTATCGCGGGACAGGCTCTGAGGGGGGGGGGTGAATTAAGAACTCAGAACAATCGAACTCAGAACAATCGAACTTCTTAGTTCTGCATTCAAATGTTCTATTGTTCTTACTTTAAAGTCCCCTTTAGGGGATTTAGGGGCTTGTTTAACGGATTTAGCAACCGAAGAAATCGCGGTTTTTGATATTCCTGTATATGTTAAGAGGCCACTTCTCCGTTATGGTAAAGGGTAACATAATAAAAGGATGCTTATTTTGTGTAAAAATAGTATTTTGCGTAAAATTCAACAAATCGCTATATAGAGATATGAACTTCAGATTACCGGCAACATTTAAAAGGTTTATAGTTCTTATTTTATTTGCAGGTTTTTATTTCACTGGCTTCTCTCAGGAAAGGTCTGTTAATGACACCATTCCGGGTCCGATCCTCGACACATTGCTGAAGGGAGGATATATTTTCAGGGAGCCGGCCAGACCCGACACCATAAGCCTGAACACCGACCAGGCTGTCAGGTTTTTGCAGAAACGCCTGAGGATGCACTACTGGAAAAACCCGTCCGATCCGCTGAGAGTGGCCCTGGCCCAGCTGGTTTTTGAGGCTTCACATGATCCCTTCGACTCGGCAAGAGTATATCTTGGCAGTTATCCATTTGATTCACTGTCTGTTGGCTGGGATAAATTTTTTATCTGGGAACCACTTAAGCTTACAGATCCGGTAAGCAGCCGGGATACCTCAGTGCTGGTTGTTCTCGACACTCTGAAAGAGGTCACGCCCGATTACCCGCATTTCCCGTTTGCATATTATGATTATCCATATCAGGGCGATTCCATCCGTATGGCCGTGGAACAGCTTATGAAATTTGTCGATTCACGTGATTCAACCATCGTTTATATTACAGGACCGGGGAACGATCTTACTCCGGTGTGGATAAATTCACGATCAGGTTTGATGAAGCGGTACTGGCTTAAGAGCGACCTCAACGATTCGGTAACTGTATGGATAGGCTCGCAGGCGAACAACACTATTGCCCTTTACCTCGAGAACGGGATCAGCTTTGTCCGCCCTTCCAAACAGCTTCTTAATACCAGCGCCAGGCTTGATATCCAGGAAATTGATAAATCCAAATTGCAGAACGTAAGGAAGATAGTTGTTAAGCCTCAGTACTGGAAATACCGTTCAGAAGCAGCTTTTGCGCTTAACCAGGCCTCACTTACAAACTGGGTCAAGGGAGGAGAAAGCAGTATCTCCACATCGCTCGATATTACGGGTTATGCTGACTATAACAATAAACAGCTTAAGATAACCTCAAATAATTTTGCCAGGCTTAAGTATGGTCTTATCTGGACAAACGAAGACGGCATCAGGAAGAACCTCGACCTTATCGAGACAAACTCAAAGCTTAATCATAAAGCCTTCGGCAAATTTGATTTCAGCGCCATAATGCTTTTCAAGACACAGGTGGCAAGAGGTT
>JAKLFN010000159.1 GCA_022711195.1 Bacteroidota bacterium | reverse complement strand
ACGGAGTTCTTCACGGAGTCACACTGCAAGGAAACTGTGAACTGCTCCGTGTCACACCGTGTTACTCCGTGGTTAAATCCTTCTTTACCACTGAGTCGCACGGAGTTCTTCACGGAGTCACACTGCAAGGAAACTGTGAACTGCTCCGTGTCACACCGTGTTACTCCGTGGTTAAAATAAATAAATTATGAAAGCAAACTATCTCCACCGGCATCTGATATTGATTATTGCAGCAGTATTATTATCTGCATCCTGCTATTCCCTTCCCTCAGAAAAGAAAGGGAAATCCGCAAAACAAACTGAGAAATCATTGAACATCCTCACAATAGGCGACTCCAATGGCGCACTGCCCTTTGGCTGGGTGTACCAGCTGAAGCAGATCAGGCCGAATGACACTATCTTCAATATCTCGATATCAGGTAATACTATTGGCTTTAACAATCTCGGCCGAAGCACACTGAACACTCTGTCGAATAGTGCCATCCATATGGCAAAAGCCTACGAAAAACTTGGAAAGATCGACAGGATAATATTGATGATAGGAACGAACGACTGCAAATCAGTCTTTAAAGATTCCCTGTCCGTCGTCGCGGGAAACATGCGGAAACTGATCACGGGGATAAGGGAGATTGCCCGGAAACACAATGATAATCCGTTGATTTATATTGTCTCACCACCTCCTTTCGGTCCTGATGAACTTGTCGGTGAAAAGTATGCAGGAGGAATGGAACGCGTCACCCTTCTTAACAATCAGCTTAAGGCTGTTGCAAAAGAGGAATCTGTCAATTTCATAAATACCTGCGAAATACTTTACCCTGTTTTCAGCCACCTTTCTACCGACGGGGTACATCTTAATGCCGGGGGCCAGAGAATGATCGCCCTTATCATCCAGGAAAACCTGAAGTATTGATCTTTTTAAGAATTTCGTAATTTTGATAATTGTGCTGTTGTAACCTGTAATAACAAATAATATCATGAAAAAATTCCTTTACCTCTTATTAATCACTGCATTTATGGTTTCATGTACAACTCCCTCAGCCGACAAATTAGTTTATCCTGTCACGAACAAAGGAGATGTTGTTGATACTATCCATGGAACTCCCGTTGCCGATCCTTACCGGTGGCTCGAAGATGACAAGTCGGATGAGACAGCCGCCTGGGTGAAAGAACAGAACACGCTCACTTTCGGATACCTGGGAAAGATACCATACAGGGAAGCTGTCAGAGAGAGGCTTACCCAGATATGGAACTATGAAAAATTCGGAATGCCTTTCAGGGAGGGCGACTATATCTATTTTGCAAAAAATGACGGCCTGCAGAATCAGTATGTCTATTACAGGCAAAAAGAAAATGAAGAACCACAGCTTTTCCTCGATCCCAACACATTTTCTGCTGACGGAACTACTTCACTTGCCGAAATGGGATTTTCAAAAGACGGCAGCATGCTGGCTTATACCATTTCTGAGGGAGGCTCCGACTGGAGAAAGCTTATCGTTATGAATGCTATTACAAAAGAAATCGTCGGCGACACACTTAAAGACCTGAAGTTCACAGGTATAGCCTGGCAGAACAATGAGGGATTCTACTATTCAACATACGCGAAGCCCGATGGAAGCGAGCTCTCCGCCATGACCGACCACCATAAGCTCTTCTTTCATAAGATAGGCACAAAACAATCGGAAGACAAGGTTATCTTCGGCAATGATATAAAAAGAAGATATGTTGGCGCCTCTCTCACTGAAGACCAGAGGTATCTGATCGTATCAGCCTCCATTTCAACAACCGGAAATGAGCTTTATCTTAAAGACCTTTCAAAAAAATCAGGTGATTTTAAAGTAGTCGTCGGAAACTTCGACAGCGACACATACATTCTCGATAATGAAGGATCAAAACTGTTCATTGTCACTAACCTGAATGCACCGAACTGGAAAATAGTAACTGCCGACGCCGAAAATCCCGGAACAGAGAACTGGAAAGACTTTATCCCTGAAACAGAGAATGTGCTGCAGCCCTCAACCGGTGCAGGATATATTTTCGCCCACTATCTTATCGACGCCACCTCAAAGATCAAACAGTATGATTATTCCGGAAAGCTTGTCAGGGATGTAAGCCTCCCTGGAATAGGCAGCGCCGGAGGTTTCAGCGGTAAAAAAGAATACAAGGAGATCTATTATTCCTTCACAAACTATATTACCCCTGCTACAATCTACAGGCTCGATCCTTCGACCGGAAAAGATGAGATATACAAAAAGCCTTCTGTCGATTTCATCAGCGAGCAATACGTTTCGAAACAGGTATTCTACACTTCTAAAGACGGCACAAAGGTACCTATGATCATTACCTATAAGAAAGACCTGCCGATGAACGGGAAGAATCCCACTCTTCTGTATGGATACGGCGGATTCAGCGTTAATCAAACACCCGGTTTTGGCATTCCAAACGCCTGGTGGCTCGAAAACGGAGGCATATATGCAGTACCCAACATCAGGGGTGGAGGTGAATATGGCGAAAAATGGCACCTGGCAGGTACCAAAATGAACAAGCAGAATGTATTTGACGATTTTATTGCTGCCGCAGAATACCTTATTGCAAACAAATACACTTCGCCTGAATTCCTTGCACTGCGCGGAGGATCGAACGGAGGCCTTCTTGTGGGTGCAGTTATGACCCAGCGGCCCGACCTGATGAAGGTTGCCCTTCCGGCAGTAGGTGTAATGGATATGCTTCGCTACCATAAATTCACCGCTGGCGCAGGCTGGGCTTACGACTACGGAACAGCCGACGAGAGCCCTGAAATGTTCAATTATATCCTGAAATACTCGCCGGTGCAAAATGTAAAGGAAGGAGTCAGTTACCCTGCGACACTTGTAACTACCGCCGACCACGACGACCGTGTTGTTCCTGCACATTCATTTAAATTTGCCGCACACCTCCAGGCTAAACAGGCCGGCACTGATCCTGTTCTTATAAGGATAGAGACAAAAGCTGGTCATGGTGCCGGTACACCGGTAAGCAAAACAATTGAACAGTATGCCGATATTTTCAGCTTTACACTGTGGAATATGGGATTTAAATCACTTGATAAATAACAAGTAGTATGGCCGATAAAGTTATCCGGGCTGCATTTGCCGGCTCAGGATTTGCAGCCAGATTCCATTACGAGGCACTAAGGCGGGTTGTCGCAGTTAAAATCGATATTACCGGAGCCTTCTCTCCCACCAAAGAGAAATTAACAGGGTTCACCGGACCACGGAATATTAAGGCCTACAACGATATTTCAGGGCTCATCGACGACAACGACGTAATTCATGTCTGCACACCACCATCGACACATGAACCAATAGTTGTAGAAGCCCTCGGCAAAAACAAATTTGTTATCGTAGAGAAACCTTTTACCGGGTATTTCGGCGACGGAAGCGAAACTTTCAGCGGAGATACTTTTTCGAGGGAAGAAGGACTTCAGCATACACTCGAAAGCATCAGTCGTATGATCGACGCTGAAAAGAAAAGTGCCGGAAAGATTTTGTATGCCGAAAACTGGGTTTATGCTCCTTCAATTATCAGGGAGAGAGAGATACTCGAAAAAACGGGCGCGCAGATTCTCTGGATGCATGGCGAAGAATCACATTCCGGTTCACATTCCCTGTCATACGGACAATGGAAATACTCCGGCGGAGGGTCAATGATAGGGAAAGGATGTCATCCTCTTTCAGCAGCGCTCTACTTAAAACAGGCTGAAGGAAAGATCCGTAACGGAATCGCAATAAGACCTGCTTCCATCTCTGCACGCACTCATGCAATAACACGAATGAAAGGTTATCACGATGAGGGCAACCTGAGAACAACTTACAGGGATATTGAGGACTTCGCACAGATGCATATTACCTTTGAAGACGGGACCATTGCCGATATTTTCGCCAGCGATCTGGTATTGGGAGGCGTGCACAACTGGATAGAGGTGAATACAAGCAACCACCGCACAATCTGCAACATAAGCCCTAACAATGCTATGCAGACCTATACCCCGCATGCGAAATACTATAACGACATCTACATTGTCGAAAAAACCGAAACAAAAGAAGGTTGGTCGTCTGTGTCGCCCGATGAAAGCTGGTTCACCGGTTACCAGCATGAGATGGAGGCTTTCTACAGATCTGTTGCCTTTAACGAACCTATAGAAAGCGGCAGCCGGCTTGCAGCTGATGTTATTTCAACAATTTATGCCGGTTATCTTTCGGCAGAAAGAAAAGGAGCAGAAGTACCTGTAACTTTAATCTGATAATCCTTCAATAATCTGCGTTGATCTGCGAAATCTGCGAAAAATCATCTTCCCGCTGATCACGCAGATTTTCGCTGATGTGCTATAATGCCTTGTTGGTTCCGGTCAGATCGAGGATCATCTGCAGTTCATCACCACGGTAGGCTGTTCCGTCCTTTCTGAAGATATCATGGAACCAGAGCTCCGGTTCTGAGCCATCGGGTACCGGAGTATCCCATGCATAAATCGTATTAGTCTTTCCTGCAACCAATCCCCAGTTTATGGCTCCTATATTCTGCTCTTTCAGCAGTGGCATAATATTGGTGAAAAGGCTGTTATGTTTCCTTGCCATATACTCGGTACAGATGAGCGGCCTGTGGTATTTTCTCAGCGAGTCGATCATAACCAGGTGACTCTCAGGATTTGAATAGTTATGGTATGTGATAACGTCGGAATTGCTAAGCTGGAACTTGCTGAGGTCACTGAGGTCGTAACGCCATACTCCTGACGAGAGAGGTTGCGAAGGATTGACCTCCCTGCCCCAGAGAAAAACTTTTTGCAGAAGAGGCATCGACCTGTTTCCATAGTCGGAGTTCCCGGGCTCATTATAGAGATCCCAGAGCAGTATCCTTTTGTCATCGCGGAATGTTGTCAGAATATCCTTTACATATTCTTCGAGCAGAGATATGACTTCCGGATTTGAATAGAGAAGGTCGCCGGGATCTCTTACCCAGCCTGAATTGTGGATCCCCGGTTTTGGTTCAGGCTGTTTGCCTGCACTGTACGTCGGATTCCAGCAATCATCAAAGAAAACAAAAATCGTCTTTATGCCATTCCTGTCGGCGATCTCAAGGTATTGTCTCATCCTGTTCCTGAATCCTTCCCTGTCGGTTTCCCAGGCAAGATGATGAAGGTACACCCTC
>JAKLFN010000158.1 GCA_022711195.1 Bacteroidota bacterium | reverse complement strand
CACTCCCGGGTAGAAACCTGCTTCAGCGGCGCCCAGAAGGAAACGTATAAAATAAAAAGATGTGGTGTTACCAATGAACATTGTAAACATTGTAACCAGTCCCCAGACGATCATAATGCGGGCAATCCATAAGCGGGCGCCAACACGCTGGAGAATAAGATTACTGGGAACTTCAAACAAAAAGTAACCAATAAAGAAAAGCCCTGCTCCCAGACCGTATACACTGCCAAAGATCTTCTCATCCACACCCAGGACTTCCTGGAGCTGAAGCTTGGCAAATCCTATATTGATGCGGTCTATATAAGCAACAATATAACATATAAAAAGCAACGGTATCAGGCGCCATGAGATCTTTGAGATCAGGGCACGGGACTGTTCTTCAGTCAGCTCTTTCGGGTTGGAATTAACTGTGTTCAAATCAGAAGTTCATTCAATGTACGCGTAAAATTAGAATTATTATTTCACTATCCAAATCTGATTGTCCCTGATAAACAAATCTACGTATTATAATACGTTTTTTAATACGTATTATAATACGTAGAAGACAAAAAAAGCCGCCCATAACCGGGCAGCTCTTTTATACTATAAACTCAACAGATTATCCGAAAATGCTGAAGGCTACAGTAAGACCTGCAAGAACGACTGAAACCATCGACATCAGTTTAATAAGGATATTAAGAGCCGGGCCTGAAGTATCCTTGAAAGGATCGCCGACTGTATCACCGACTACCGAAGCTTTATGAGGTTCGCTTTTCTTACCTCCGTAGTTGCCTCTTTCAATGTATTTCTTTGCATTATCCCATGCACCACCTGCATTATTAAGCATAGAAGCAAGTACAAAGCCTGCGCTCATACCGCCTGCGAGAAGCCCGATAACACCCGGTACACCGAAAAGAACTCCCACCAGTACGGGAACTGCAATAGCCATTAATGAAGGGACGAGCATTTCTTTCTGTGCACCTGCAGTTGATATTGCAACGCATTTTGCATATTCAGGTTTTCCTTTACCATCCATAATACCCGGTATTTCCCGGAACTGGCGTCTTACTTCCTCTACCATGCTTCCGGCAGCACGACCGACGGCTTTCATACTCATGGAGCTGAACAGGAATGCCATCATTGCTCCGATGAAAACGCCTCCGAGAAGAATCGGATTGAACAGTGACAGATCATATGCATTAGCGAAATCCCTGATTGTTGCACTTGTTATGTTTACAGCAACCTGTCCGTCATGAACCTGTGGAATATTAGAATTGTAGAAAAGTGTATCTCCTATCTGTTTAAATCCTTCAGGAGCCTTATCAATAAGTCTGCCTAGCCAGAGTCTGACCTCTTCCATATAAGCCGACATAAGTGCAAGGGCTGTAAGAGCGGCAGAACCGATAGCAAAGCCTTTTCCGGTTGCTGCGGTTGTATTTCCAAGTCCGTCGAGAGCGTCGGTTCTTTCCCTTACTTCTTTCGGAAGTTCAGACATTTCAGCATTACCACCTGCATTATCAGCAATAGGTCCGAATGCATCTGTTGCCAGGGTTATGCCAAGTGTTGAAAGCATACCTACAGCAGCAAATCCTATACCGTAAACACCCATTGCGAAATTACTGAATCCGCCTGCGAAACCATAAGCAGCAATAATACCTGCAACTATTGTGATTACCGGGATCCATGTAGAAAGCATACCTACAGCCATTCCCTCGATAATAACTGTTGCAGGGCCCTGCTGTGCCTGTTTTGCAATACCCTGGGTAGGTTTATTACCATCCGAAGTATAATATTCCGTTGACTGACCTATAATAACGCCTGCAAGAAGACCTGAGACAGCAGCACCGAAAACACCCCAGGTGATCCAGTCAGCTGCAGCCATAACTGCAAGGACAACAAGTATAAGGGCTGAGCTTCCACCCGTTCCTAATAGAAGTGCTCTAAGAAGAGCTTTAGGTGTTGCAGATTCTTTTGTTCTAACAAGATAAACGCCTGCTATCGACAAGAAAATACCTATAGCCGAAACAAGCATGGGAGCAATAACCGACTTGACCTGCATTTCTCCTGTAATTCCGGGTAATGCAGCGCCAAGGGCAGCTGTAGCAAGAATAGAACCGGCATATGATTCATAGAGGTCAGCGCCCATACCGGCAACATCACCAACATTGTCACCAACATTATCGGCAATGGTTGCAGGGTTACGGGGATCATCCTCCGGAATGCCTGCTTCAACTTTTCCAACCAGGTCAGCGCCTACATCAGCTGCCTTTGTAAATATACCACCGCCAACACGTGCAAACAGAGCCTGTGTCGAAGCACCCATACCGAATGTAAGCATAACGGCAGTGATCTCAATAAGTTTCTCATGATCAGTAGTCCCGGGATGAACGAAAGTCAGACCTGCAAATTTCCAGCCTTCAGCCATATTCTCCGGAGTGAATACAAGTCCGTTGAGGATAAGGAACCATAATGCTATATCAAGAAGACCGAAACCCACAACCACAAGGCCCATTACAGCACCACTCCTTAAAGCTACTTTCAAACCCTGGTTAAGAGATTTGGAAGCTGCCCATGCGGTTCTGTTAGATGCGAACGTCGCAGTTTTCATCCCGAGAAATCCGCATAAACCGGAGAAAAATCCTCCTGTCAGAAATGCTACCGGGACAAAAGGGTTCTGAATTCCAAAATATGCCAGAATCAACAGAAGCACGACAAGGATTAAAAAAACCTTCGTAACAACACTATACTGGCGTTTCAGGTAGGCCATGGCGCCTTCCCTTACATAAGCTGCAATCTCCTTCATTTTGTCTGTACCTTCCTCCTGAGCTTTCATGCTCCGGTAGAAAATCCAGGCAAACAATAATGCCGTAAGTGCAGCTATCGGCACAATCCAAAAAAGACTACTAATCATGATATCAATTTTTTAATTAAAAGTTAGATTATTTAATAAGGAAAAATTTTCCGGGTACAAAACTAAATTAGTTTTTCATTAATCCAAATGAAACCCTGATCTATTTATACAGATAATTTAATAATTCAAGACCGGCAGGAAAATTTCCGGCTCATATACCGCGGAAAAAATCGTAATTGATATCTTCAAGTTCCTTCATTGAAGGATAGGGATAAAAAACAAGATCATCCTTTGAACCGACATAAAAGCCTGTTTCTATTGTCCTGTAAAGAAGTGTCCCGGAAAAGATCCTCTGAACGGTTTTCATATGTTTTTCATATTCTCCCTTTAAAATCTCCAGGCAATCCCTCATATGTCCGATATTGGGATACGGAAGGTGTTCTGCTGATCCGCCAAGCGGATTGGAGGCAAGTTCCCCGAGCTTCAGTTCAACAAAGAGGAGTTTTGGCAGACTGATTGGTGTTGAACCATCAGTAAGCTTTTTCAGGAAGGCACCCGGGGCCATATCGCTTACTACAAGAGGGGTAACCGGACATAGTTCCTGGTAAAGATGAAGGGCATTCATTGACTCTCTGCTTTTGTCGTAAACCACCCTTTTCAATTCAAGAACGCAACCATGGTCTGTTGTCAGATAAAGACTTTTGAGAGCTGAAAGGGGAAGCATTTCAAGCACCCTGTAAACAGACAGATAGACAGAGCTTTTTGGGCTGCCGTCCTCCTTGGCGACACACCTTTTATTAAGGCTCTCCATGTCTATCATATTTTCAATCTGTGCCAGATCAACTTCAAAGAAAATGGTCTGGCCTTTATTCCGCTTCTTGGTACCTGTAGAAAGATACAAACCAAAACCCTCGGGAGGAAGCATCGAAGCCACAAGAGCTTCGGGAGTGCAGGTCAAATAGATGTATTTGCTCATAGGTTTATGTATTTGGAAGGTGAATAATGAAAGTCCGGTAAAGCCTTATGTCAAATGGCAGAAAAACGATCCTTACTCAAATTTACATTTCTTTTTGCATCCGGGAAAACAAAAAGCCGAAATACTTTGTTCCGGTGTCCAGCGTCCGGCGACCGGTATCGGGCGTCCGGCGACCGGCATGCGGCATCCGGCGTCCGGCATGCGGCTTCCGGCGTCAGGTGTCAGGCTCCGGTTACCGGTTGCCGCCGGCCGCTGGCCGCTTAACATAAGTATCCATCCACCTCAGCACCTCCCAGTGCTTATGAAGTATAGTTTCACGGGCTGCGTAGCCATGACTTTCATTGGGAAGCATAACAAGCCTTACCGTTGCGCCGAATCCTTTCAGGGCACTGTAAAGCCTTTCACTCTGAATGGGGAAGGTCCCGCTGTTATTATCCGCCATTCCGTGTATGAGAAGAATTGGATCCTTAACCTTATCTGCATTCATGAATGGTGACATTCTGTTATAAATATCCGGGGCCTCCCAGTAGTTTCTTCTCTCATTCTGGAACCCGAAAGGAGTCAGCGTCCTGTTATATGCCCCGCTTTCTGCTATACCGGCAGCAAAGAGCCTGCAGTTTGCCAGAAGGTTGGCAGTCATGAACGCCCCGTATGAATGTCCGCTTACAGCAACTCTTGCCGGATCTGTAACTCCCATCTTAACAGCTTTGTTTATTGCAGCTTCGGCATTGGCAACAAGCTGTTCTACAAATGTATCGTTAGGTTCCCTGCCGTCGACTCCCACTATCGGGAATGATGCATCCATAAGTACTGCATATCCCTGTGTGACATAAACCAGAGCTGAAGAGGGACTGATCCGTGTAAATGTATACGGAGAACCGCTTACCTGACCTGCAGCGGAAGGATCATTAAATTCTCTCGGATAAGCCCACAAAAGTGTCGGAAGAGGAGCATCCTTCCCCCTGATGAAACCCTCCGGGAGATAAAGAGTGAACGACAGGCCCAGACTGTCATTACGTTTATAAGTGATAAGTTCTTTTTGTATCCCCTTCAGCTGAGGATAAGGATTCTCAAATTTCGTTACCGGAATTATCTTTCCGTTCTTAAGGTTCCTGATAAAATAATTGGGTACCTCAGTAACTGCTTGCCTGCTGGTCATTAACAATCCTTTCGCAGGGTCAATCCATGTCTCCGGCGATTCAAAATACGGAGCCTCAGACCGCCAGAGCCTTGCAGATTTGTTAAGTGCAACATCATAAAGATCAATGAATGGCCTGTCGCCTTCAGGGGAAGCGCCGTTGCCAGCCAGATATAACGATTTCCCCTTGTTGGCGAATAACAATACCTGTTCTCCCCGGATGTTTTGCTCAGTCATA
>JAKLFN010000157.1 GCA_022711195.1 Bacteroidota bacterium | reverse complement strand
AGTTTTGGAGATATGGAATTCGGTCAACAGAGAAAGCTACCTAATGATAGTCAGAGATATTACAATTGAAAGAATTGAGTAATAACATTACAAGCATTTACAGCCAAACTTCTGAGTTTAATCCAATACGTTTGAAGTATTTATCTATCATATTTATAACGGTTTTATTTGCGGTGTCAGGCTGCGATAGAGAAAAGATCGACCCCTTTGACTCAGCGAAAAGAGCCATTCTTGGAAAATGGGAAATAATTGAGTTGGGTAACTGGCCTGTTATGAATACCTATCCAGCAAATGGTTATGATGAGTACCTGCCTGACAATACTGTACGTTTTTTTGACTATGAATCGCAACAAGTCACCTCTCAAAGGAAGTACTGGATTGATTCCTTATTACATGAAAGTATTACGAGAGAAGACGGATTTGAGCTGGTATTTGATAACGACTATGAATTTTATGAAAACAAATTGCGGATAGATTCAAGAGCTTTTAAGATTTATAATACAGCTATTTATAAACGACTTGAATAAGAGAAGTTTTATGTATATTCAGTACCAAACAATGTTCTTATGAAAAGAATCCTAATCGCTGCCATATTTCTATTCCTCACTATCAGCGCATATTGCGATGTTATCTTCTATCCACCTCAAAAATCCTTTCTTTCATATTCTGCTGAACTAATCTACAGTTTTGAGAAAGTAAACAAACCCAAAACGACTACCAGCTTGTGGGGTGGGCTTGGGGTTGTAGGCTCCTTCAGTAGCCTGTCTGAACCTGCTGCTGGCTTGGAGGTGGCAATTGAAAGGAGGCATTACTTTAAGGAGAACACTTTCAAGCACTTCTTCATAAGTGGGTATCTGGGAGCTGCATATATGACTGATTTTAATTACATCTCGGATTTCGGGATTGTCCCAGGGTTTAAACTGAATTATAAAGGCCAGCTTTCCCCTCAAACGGTGATTGAGCCTTATGTTAGTTTATCTGTTCCGTTTACCTGGGAAACAGAAGATTTTGACGGTTATATTCCATTGCCTGTCATTACAGTAGGTATTAGAGTAGGGCTGTGTAACCTTAAAACCAAATGAGAGGTAAAAACCGTACTATAACTAGTAATCAAAGGGAAGGACCTTCACGCTGGTTGTGTCTTAGAAAATTGACACTTGTCATTGTGACCATTTCATTTTCATTGAATCTATCTGCACAGGAGAAGCAATTCTACCAGAGGAATTTACCCGATTATGCAGAATATATTTCAAAGAAATATGGTATTACTTGTGGCCACCCCGAAAGGTTTACGGATCTGGATAAATACTATGTTATGTGGAAAGTTCGTGAAGAAAAAGATAAACATACAGGAGGTTTATATGGTCCAGTATTTCAGTCCAGGGATAAAGGTTGTCTTTTAATTTATACTGCTCTACCACATTATGTTTCCAATGAGGATGCCGAGTTATTCAAAACAACAGCTATGATAGAGCACATAGTGAATAAAAAGACTTCGACTTCAGAATCAATAGTTCCACCTATTCGTAACTTTCCACGAGGGCAAATTTCGGCGGAAATAAAGACCGCGCTTGGCCTGTATCACAGACCTGGGCAGCCATCAAACAATGACTCTGTAAATATTGATTTAAAGGATTATGTAACCATCCTAGCTGGTGAAAAGCCTCGTGAAATGTTTAATGCTGACACTATCTACATCTATGACATACCGAGTGCTGATTCTGTATATTTTCTTGACAACTCATTAGAAAAAATGCGCAAGAGAAAGTACCCCTATTGCACTGGCGTTTTTATTAGCAAAGATGGCAGAGCCTCCATGTACTTTAAGTTCTTCTTTACGAAAAGATCCAAGAATAGGGAGGAGAAGTACATCAACATGTTGAATAAACAGGTCTGGTATAATGAAAATTTCAAACATGAATAAAGATTTGAGATGGTAATTGATTACGACAATAAATTTTATGAAAACAAATTAGGCTTAGATTCAATAGCTTTTTTGACTTATAGTACTTCCATTTATCGACGAATAAACTAGGTATTCATGAGAAAAAGAAAATTGCCACTAATCTTATGTTTCCTAATTGTTATTATGATGCCAAATTGTAAAGGTGACAAAACACCATGTGCCTGTGGTATCGAAAATCCACAAGAAAATATTGAATGGTTAAAGTATGTCTTAAGTCGTACTTTTTGCGTCGAAGTATACACAGTAAGTTATAACAATGAAGAGTACATTGGTATTCGTGATTGCCCCAGAATTGTTGATGGTATGACGGTTATTTATGATTGTTCAGGGAATAAAGTATGTGAATTCGGCGGTCTTTTTTCAGGATCGGGATGCACCCTTCCTGATTTTTGGAATTATTTTGAAATAAACAAGAGACTTATTTATGTTCAAGATATTCAACCTTAATATCAAAGAGTTATGAAATTTCTTATTACTTTATTGTTCTTTTATCTCAACCGCAAAAATAGCTGGACATAACTTAAATATTCTTAATACTCCATTCCCACCGTCACTGGATTGAGCCAAATCCCGTCATATCTGACGCCACAGACCATAAACCCTCACAAGCGTGGCATACCCCTGTCCAGAAATTATCTTTGTTCTGGGCAAACCTGGGGATGATTTTGAACATAGGTTTTAATTCGTTTAAAAATCCACATAGTCGGTCAAAGCCAAAACGAATCATTAAGGGGTCAGGACATTAATGGCTGGAATATTTCTAGCTATTTCCATTTAAGACCGTCATCAATTCTGACTCCAAAACAGTGAATTTCGTCCATAAACTGGCCCAAAACTGGCGCGAAAAGAAAACCGCTTACATGAAATCTCACATAAGCGGTTGATAATCTTCGCTCCCCAGCTAGGACTTGAACCTAGGACCCCCTGATTAACAGTCAGGTGCTCTAACCAACTGAGCTACTGAGGAAGATTATATAGCTCCGAAAAGCGTGGCAAAATTAACCGCTTTAAACGAATTAAGCAATATCTTTGGCAAAAATTTCCGAATGAAGAAAATATTGGGCATCGGCAACGCCCTCGTCGATGTTATGACTGTAATCCCTGATGAGTCCCAACTCACCATGTTCAGCCTGCCTAAAGGCAGCATGACAATGGTCGACGCAACCCGCTCAGGCGAGATCAAACAGGCGATAAACGGCCTCAAAAGAACCCTCGCTTCCGGCGGATCCGCCGGAAATACAATATACGGCCTCGGCGTAATGGGCGTACACTCTTCATTCATAGGAAAAGTGGGCCGCGATGAATTGGGCAACTTCTACGAAAAAGATATGGTAGACGCCGGCCTCACACCCGTACTCATGCGCTCTGCCCATTCTCCAACAGGCACCGCCGTCGCCCTCGTGACACCCGACTCCGAACGCACCTTCGCAACTCACCTCGGCGCCGCAACAGAACTGTCCGCCGACGAACTGAATCTTAATTACTTCAAAGGATATAACATACTCTACGTCGAGGGATACCTCATCTATAACCTCCCCCTCGTCGAAAAGGCATTTCAGATTGCAAAGGAGAACCGCATGTGCATCGCCCTCGACCTGGCAAGCTTCAACGTTGTGAATGAAAAACTGCCTGATTTCGACAGACTCGTCACCGAATACGTGGACATTGTATTTGCAAATGAGGAGGAAGCAAGGGCATTCACAGGCCTCGGCCCGGTTGAAGCCCTCGAAGCAATTTCTGCCAAATGCAAGATTGCCGTCGTTAAAACCGGACCCGACGGATCATGGATCAAACGGGAAAACGAGATCATAAAAGTGGATGCACTCAAGGTCAGGGCTGTTGACACAACCGGCGCCGGCGACCTCTACGCTGCAGGATTCCTCTACGGATTCTCCCACGGGTTCAGCCTCGACAAGTGCGGACTGTTCGGATCAATCCTGGCAGGCAAAGTGATAGAGGTTATCGGGGCCCGTATGCCCGACGAGAAATGGGCCGAGGCAAAAAAGATGATCCAGGAAGTTGCATCGGAATAACAGTACCCTGTTCCTCATAACTCGCACAAATCAGCGCGGCTGACCTGAGTTCTTTTCGCGCAGCCTTATCTCTCTTGGAGTCATCTCTCTGATTATTATACTCTCAGGATGTAAAACTGCTGTCCTCCCCTCGATCCTTGAAAACTGTGCTCCGGTAGTCTCATCAAACAGGTAAAGAATTGGCACCGCCTGTAATTGCTCAGATGAACCCAATGATACAAGATGCTGCGTAAGGATAAAGCTTTCCTGTGCAACAGCCAGTGCCTGACCGGGGTATACAATCATCCCCTGGCGGATTGCAGGGAGTATGGAGGACAGATTACCGTACACCATAAGCGTGCCGTCATCATGCAATATCTCCAGTGAATGTGAATCGGTTATCCTGAATGTATTCCCCTTAACTCCGGGTAAGGCTGCCACCCTTCCTTTTCTGGAACAGAAAACTGTATCTCCCTTCTCCAGTACGAAGGAATTGTTAATCTTGATGTTACCCAGTACTCCGGCTGTGGGAACAGAACCGGGCTTTAAAGGGACGAGGTAAATGAAATCCTGGGCGGGCTCAGATCCAGGTGTCCCCAGTGCAAACGAGAATTCATAATCCAAGACAAAACCTCTGTCCGGATCCTTAACAGTCAGGTCAAACAGGATGTTTTTCCCGTGTGTTATGCTGGCATCCCTGGATTTATATACAGTCGTGAAGTTCTCGAGCTTCCTGAACCTTACAGTAACCGTAAAAGGATAATAGGTGTCATTGGAAGCAGTGAACCTGATGACTCCCTTCTCGTTTTGTTCAGCATTCAGCGTTACAGGATGAAAAGAATCGACGGTTGATGTATAATGGATCAGTTCCATATCGTTGAACTGACCGGCAGCCATCACAGGGAATGCAATCACCGCCAACAGTGCCGCAAGAAGCCTGTACAGAAAGCTTTCTGAATTGAATATATCAGCCATATTTCAGGACTATTAACCTGTATTGCGTTTACCAGAACAGTAAAGTTAAGCAATTTTGCAAATCAGGACAAAACAACCGGGCTGCTTACCTTCTGCCCGGAGAGTTGTCATCCGGGCAGTTGCATTTGCCCAGCCTGATGAACCTGTACCCCACCCCTGCAGTAATACCGGTATTTGTCATCGTCCGCGGATAATTCTCCGGAATGAAATGCAACAACCCGTACTGGCTGGCATAAGCCCTGACCCTTACAAACAGATCCGATTTGAA
>JAKLFN010000156.1 GCA_022711195.1 Bacteroidota bacterium | reverse complement strand
TGAAGAATTCTTTGTCCTGAATCCATCAGTTCGCGAAGGTGGTGTATTCGACGGTCACGGAAGAAAGGTACTGGTATTCCCCGACGACGGTCATCCCGATATGTGTAATGCTACACTTGATATTACCGGCGACTGCCGCGACGAGATCGTGGTCTGGGATCAGCACAGTATATGGATCTATACCCAGTCCGACAATCCCCTCTCAGGCAGGCTGTACAAACCAATACGAAATCCGCTTTATAATTATTCCAATTACCAGGCTACGGTTTCACTTCCCGCCTGGAGTGAGTGACAAAATGAAGAATGCAGCTTTAGTGTTCAGCCTTGCAGCGATATTTATCATGTCGTGTTCCGTTAACACAAAACCCGGCATCAAGCTGACCCAGTACCAGGTACCTGTACTTACAGGAAAATCAGATAATCCCGTTCTTCAGATAAAGATTTGTCCTGATAATGAGGGTGAAATAAAGATCCGAAATCTCATTGTCAGCCTGGATGGAACCACCGATCTGAATGATCTCCGCGCATTACGACTTTTCATGACAGGGAATAATAAAGGCTTCAGCACAAGCCATCAGATTGGCCCCGACATGGCCCCTGCCGATGTAGTTACCTTCAGTGAACCCTTTTTGATAAATGACACAACAGACCTCTGGATATCAGCAGAACTGAACGAGAAAGCCGGCCTTCTCAATAAAGTGACTTTATCATACCGTTCAGTTTCTACTTCACATGGCAGGCTTGAGCCTGATACATCATGGCACCCCTTGCAACACCGCATTGGCATAGCCCTTCGAAAGCACCTCGATGACAGCGTTCATACTTTCAGGATTCCGGGACTTACAACAACAGCTAAAGGCACACTGCTGGCAATTTATGATGTAAGAAGGGAAAGCAGCAGGGACCTCCAGGGCGATATCGATATAGGACTTAGCCGTAGTACTGACGGTGGAAACACGTGGGAGGCAATGAAGATTGTCATGGATATGAAAGAGTGGGGCGCTCTGCCTGAAAAATTTAATGGTGTCAGCGATGCCTGCATACTTGCTGACGAAAATACAGGTGATATTTACATTGCCGGACTCTGGATGCACGGCGTTCTTGACAAAAACGGGCAATGGATTGAAGGTCTTGCTGATACATCGAAAGCCTGGGAGCACCAGTGGAAAAACAGAGGTTCTCAGCCCGGAACAGGGGTAAAGCAGAGCTCACAATTCCTCGTTGTTAAGAGCACCGATGACGGTCTTACATGGTCAGAGCCTGTAAATATCACTGCGTCAGGAAAAAAGCAAGAGTGGTGGTTATGGGCGCCGGCACCCGGGCATGGTATCACACTGTCTGACGGAATCCTCATCTTCCCGTCACAGGGCAGGGATGAGACCGGACGTCCATTCTCAACAATTACCTGGTCAGGCGATAGTGGAAGGACATGGAAAACAGGAAATCCTGCATATAAAAATACAACGGAGTGCATGGCAGTCCAGCTTTCTGATGGTTCAGTCATGCTGAACATGCGTCATAATGGCAACAGAAATAATATGGGACCCGATAACGGCAGAGCTGTAGCCGTTACCAAAGATCGTGGTGCCACCTGGGATGAGCATCCTTCATCACGAAAGGCACTGATCGAGCCGACATGCATGGGATCTCTGCACAAACATTATTATACCGAAAATGGAATTAAAAAGAGTATTCTTCTCTTTTCAAATCCCGATTCGAGAAATTCCCGCACCAGGATGACCATCAAGGTTAGCTTCGACGAAGGGATGACATGGCCTTCTGAAAACTGGCTCCTGCTCGATGAGCTCAGGTCGAACGGTTATTCATGCCTCACATCTGTCGATGAGAATACCATAGGAATATTATATGAAGGAAGCCAGTCGATGCTTACCTTCGAAAAGATTCCTTTGTCAGATTTAATCCGGAAAATGGTCCCCATTCAGGAGTGACCGGGAGTTATCTGATCCCGAAGAGCCTGCATATATGCCTGTCATACATATTGTCATATACACACTGGCCTACAATTTTTTCATTTGCATCGAGAAGCTTAAAATATTCATCCATTTTAAGTGCAGCCAGTTTATAGGCAACGTGTACAAGCTGTCTCATATTAGGATTATAGTTTTTGTTTCCGGGAACATGCCTTAATGACTCTGCAAATTTCTTATTGTCCCATGATGTCACGTCCTTTTTCGAAGGAAGCTTTGAAATGTTAATGTCAATTACATCGGCATATGGTGCACACAGCTCCTCGATTTTTTCCAGCGATTTTGTATAAATATCCCTAACAAAATCAAGGGCTTTGCCACCGGCCTCAGCAAGTCCGATGACCTCCTCAAGCCATGTGGTTCCGGCTGTTTTAAGGTGTATCCCCTTGTTATGTTTCTTAAGTATCTTCCAGATTATCGGGTAAATAGTAAATTTATCAGAACCTGAATGGACACTCATCTTCAGGTTTCCCGGAAGACCAAATTCATGGATTGCAAAATCAATAACCATCAGGTCAGCTTCAAACTCCTCCTCAAATTGTTCGGGGTCACCTACATAGTCAACACCTTTATTGAACCGGCCCGAAAACTTGGGAGCGATGGTCTGTACCGGTATGTTTTCTTCTCCCAGCATCTTCAGTATAAAGAACAGTTCGACAGGTGTCTGTGGATCAGGTACTTCATCCATAGATACCTCTGTTACAAAATTGCCAGCCCCCTTTGCCTTTTCAATTTTCCTGAATATTTCCCATGCTTTTATGGCAGCAAAAAGATACTTGTCGGCAATTTCCCTTATTTTTTTTTCTGATACTTTAATGCTCTTCTTGATTCCGGGAATTTTGAGTTCACCGGCATATTTCTTTGCACCTGCAACAAATGCATTGATGTCATCGTCGTCGGCCTTTTTACCTATATATGAAGCAACATCGATGGTAAAGAAATCGGAACTTGGAATGAACTTGTCGACTGTATCGAGGTTGATATGGTCGGCATCGACGAAATATGGATTCTTAAAAACAGCTTTTTTGGTTACGCTGTCAGCTTCCTTTCTGACGTCCTCGGGGTTGGTGCCTATTGTATTATGTTCTCTGTTTGACTTGTTCCACACAGGCGTTATATCGATCCCTTTTTTCCCAGCCTCAATTATAGCCCTTAGCTGGGCCGAACCCTGGTGGCCGAACCTGTCGCCCATACCTATTGAATATTTTCCTAATGTTTTCATATTGATATTTTTAAGATTTTACAAAAAATTGAACATTCTCCGAAGTGACAACATCAATGGGCAGATATTCCATCTTCTCAGGTACCTTATCCATCGACAGGTAGTCAAATAGTTTTCTTATTCCTTTATATGTCTGTTCATCAGGCCGTTGTCCTATAAGAAATTTTATAGTGCCTGTTATGAGATAATTCACATTGCTCTCCAGGAGATCGTATCCGATCAGGTTTATCGAATTGATCCCTTTCGATTCAAGGTAATCGGCCACCTTATATGATTTTGAACCTGTTACAAATATTGAACCAATGTCGGGATTTTTAGTAAGAGTCCTTTCAAGCTCCTTCCTTACATTTTCCGCCACCGGGTCGGATATGCTCATGCTGATCAGATCACCCCTGTTTTTTCCAGACTCGGGGAAATAGCTCATAAACCCCTGTGCCCTTTTATTGAGGTGATGTACGTTCTTTATGTTCCTTGTTATATTTATTATAAGGATATCCTTTTCTGCCGGAGTAACAAGGTCGATAAGCTGTGCGGCAACACGGCCGCTCTGAAAGATATCTTCTCCTGTATATGAAAGGAAATCAGTTTCTTCAAGGAAACCATCGATAAAAACGAAGGGTATCTTCTTTTTCGAAAGCTGGTTGCAAAAAGTAACTGCCTGTGTTTTGAAGATGGGTGCGAGTATCACCCCGTCGGGAGCCAGGCTTATAACCTTTTGTGATTGTTTCTCAAAGTCTTTCTCGTCAAGCAGGTCGAAGTTAACCTGGTTTAGCATTATGGGAAACGGATCGAGCTCGCTCATAGCCTTCATGATTCCCTCAGGATGTTTCTGCCAGAAGGCGCTCTCATCAGTCGGCCTGGGCAGAAGTGAAACAACCCTGAAATTCTTCTTTGATTTAAGTGCACGGGCAATGACGTTGGGAGAATAGTCAAGATCTTTAGAGATCTTCATGACTTTCTCCCTCGTCTTTTCTGCCACTTCGCCCCGGTTATGCAAGACTCTGTCGACCGTGCCGATAGAAACACCGGCAAGTTCGGCAATATCTTTTATTCTTGCTTTCTCTTGGGGCATATCTATTCCAGTTCGACCTTTTTATTCTTAGGTGCAAATACAGCCATAATGATCCATGCCAGCAGGTATGCACTTCCTGCAATTGCGAACATAACGACATAACCTGTCTCAATATGTCCCAGATCTTTGAAATGCTGAAGTATACCACCTGCGATGTAAGAGATGAATGCGCCACCTACTGCACCTGCCATCCCGCCAATACCGGTCACTGAGCTTACAGCTTTTTTCGGGAATGCATCTGACACAGTCGTAAAGATGTTTGCCGACCATGCCTGGTGAGCTGATGCAGCTAGTGCTATAAGACATACAGCACCCCAGTTCCCAATTGAAGGTGATTGTGCAAAAACTATGGGAACAACCAGGAGTGCAAATATGAGCATGCTTACTTTCCGGGCTTTAAAAGGCGACATCCCTTTTTTGATCATAAAACCTGATAGCCATCCTCCTCCAATGCTACCGACTGTTGTCATTGTATAGATAAATGCCAGGGGCAGTCCGAATGATTTGACATCCAGACCAGCACCTCTTACCGTAGAAAGCCAGCCGGGGATCCAGAACAGATAAAACCACCAGATCGGGTCTGTGAGACCTTTACCAATGAAGAAGAGCCATGTCTGTCTGTATTTTAAAAGCTTCATCCATGAAACTTTTTCTTTGCTTTCAGCCTGTTCGTCAACGTCACTGTTTATATAAGCAAGCTCACCTGCCGATACTTTTTTATGTTTTTCCGGAACTTCATAAAAGATGAACCAGAGGATTACCCAGATAAAACCGATAGCACCGGTAACAATAAAAGCAGCCTGCCAGCCCCATGCAACGACCATGGCCGGAATTGCCAAGGGTGCAACAATGGCACCAACGTTTGTACCAGAATTGAAAATTCCTGTAGCAAGTGCTCTCTCTTTTTTCGGGAACCATTCAGCAACCGTCTTGATCGCTGCCGGAAAGTTACCAGCCTCACTTATTCCAAGGAAGCCTCTCCAAAAACCGAATCCCAGTGCTCCC
>JAKLFN010000155.1 GCA_022711195.1 Bacteroidota bacterium | reverse complement strand
ATCAGGAATTCTCTCAGGTCGACCGGCAACCTGCGTGCAGGTGCAGAGGCAAGGATAAACAGGCTGTACCTGAGAGGCGGATATGGTTATTACGGAAAGGCCTTTAAGACAGGAGACATCAACCAGGATGTCTGTTATCATTCATACTCCGGCGGGGCAGGTTTCAGGGATCAGAACCTTTACATCGATTTCGGTTATACAAGGATGATGTACCCGCAGAAATATATTCTGTATGCAGCCTCATCAGAAGCTCCTACAGCAGATATTGATATTACCCGGAACATATTTACAATCTCCTTCGGGTATAAATTTGGTTATTGATACTTTGTTTTACTTCCTGCTAAAGGCTGCCCGGACGGGTGGCCTTTTTAATTATTTTTCTTATGGTCTGACCCCGGATTTATGCTGAATAATGATCTTCAAAGGAATCTGGCACTGTCAGGGCCCTGGCTGAAAAGAAGATCAATAATGCTAAGCCTGCCTTCATTTACCCCTTCACATTCAAAAACTTTCTGATAAGCCTTTGGCCGGTAGCCGGTATCTTTCTTTGGTGATACAGAATACCTGAAATCGTTTTCTGCAATACCGGGCTTTATATATTCGCTGGTGTACCTGACGCCACATTCTATTTTTAGCATCTTCAGAAGAGCTGATAAAAGTTCCATATTCAGGTCGAGAAGGAATTCATGGTTCCTTAGAATCACACCTTCAATCTGCTCGAAGTAAAATATGAAATATGGTGAAGAGCTGTAGGCAGAACGAATAGCCCCGAGATGTACCTGCTGCCATCTTTTGGTATAGTCGATGCGGATATCCTTGACAGGTGTTTTGTGAAGACTTCCCAGGTAAACGGGAACGCTCAGCGGTTGGGGGCCCGATGATGAAAGGATATAACAACGGTTCCGGTACGACTGCTTGATATAGTTTTCTTCCCTCTCAATAAATGCCTCTCCTGAGGATAGCAGCCGTTCAAAATATTCTGAGGGTGGGAGGTAGGCCGTTGATAATAAGAGATCCGCCGACATGTTCTGTCACTTCATCCTGTTTATCATACTTGCAGAGAATCCGGCGCCGAAGCCATTATCGATATTTACTACCGTCACGCCGGCTGCACAGCTGGTAAGCATTGCCAGCAGCGCCGATATACCTCCGAAGTTAGCCCCGTAACCGACGCTTGTGGGAACAGCTATCACCGGCATATCCACCAGTCCGCCAACCACACTGGCCAGGGCTCCTTCCATACCCGCAATGACTATTATGACCCTGCATTTTCGTATCTCGGGAAGCTTATCAACGAGCCGGTGGATGCCGGCCACTCCTGCGTCGTAGATCCTTACAACATTGTTGCCCAGAAGCTCTGCAGTAACAGCGGCTTCTTCTGCAACTGGAATATCCGACGTGCCGGCCGTGACCACGGCGATCTTAGTTGCGGGTTTTTCCGGTTTTTTCTTTTGAACAGAAATAATTCCCGCTTCCTTATAATACACTGCTTTTGCTGTTAATTTTTTCACAGCAAGATACATCTCAGTTGTTGCCCTTGTCCCGATTACATTGTTTTCTTTACCGATCATCACTTCGAAGATCCCGGCCACCTGCTTTACAGTTTTTCCGGCACAATAAACTATTTCCGGGTAACCTGTCCTCAGTTCGCGGTGATGATCGATCCGTGCATAACCAAGATCGGTATAGGGAAAATCCCTGAGCAGCTCATGTGCTTTTGAGACAGTGACTTTCCCGTTTTTCACATCATTAAGAAGTTTCTCCAGTTCTTTACCTGTCATTGTCCGGTAATATTAAGTGTCCATGCTTCCGGTTCTGTAACCTTCAAGGTCCAAAGATACATATCTGAAACCTAAATCCTTCAGCCTTGCCACGATCCTTTCCTTTTCAGGATCGTTGATAATTTTTCCAAGGAAACCTGGCAGGCATTCAATTCTGGCTGTATCTCCATGTAACCGGACCCGTGTTCCGGGATATCCTTTCTCGAACAGGAATTCTTCAGCTTTCCCTATCATTCTCAGCATTTCCTCGCTAATTTCCGTCTCGTAGGGTATTCTTGTGAGTAGGCAAGCCATGGCAGGTTTATTCCACAGATCGAGCCCAGCCTTAAAAGCCTGTTCCCTGATCTCTTTTTTTGTAAGACCGGCTTCAGCAAGAGGACTCCTTACCCGGAGTTCGCGGAGTGCTTTAAGTCCCGGTCTAACCTCGCCGGTGTCGTCAGCATTGGTACCATCAATAATATATTGGTATCCATTCTGTGCGGCGTATGAGATAATGCTGCCGAAAAGAGCTTTCTTGCAAAGGTAGCATCTCTCCCTGGGATTGTGCCTGATTATTTCAGGGAAGCCTTCATCAATTATCTTGAGGTTAATTTTATGCATGGTTGCAAATTCACGTGCCTCATCAATCTCCCTGTCGGGCATATACGGTGTACGTATCGTAACAGCAGTAAAATTAAGTTTGTCGAGATTTGCAGCCCTGTATGCCAGGAAGGAGCTGTCGACGCCTCCAGAGAATGCGATGGCAAACGATTTGATTTCTTTGAGAATTGTATCGAGTCTGACGGATTTATTTTCCATAAAGGTTATCTACTGGAATTGATCTCTTTTTTTGATTGCTTCACCCCAAGGTCCTTTCCGTAGTTCGCAATTAGGGGCCAGGAGCCCCTCCCTTCAGGGGGAGGGGTTTGGGGAGAGGTCATTTTTTTAGAATCAATGCCATTATGTTATTATATACTTCTTTCACCGGTATGCCCTTCTCCTCAGCGATCCTTTTAATATCCTCAAATTCAGGTTTTGCAGATACCTGCTTCTGTTTATAGAAAGACCTCTTTACAGTGACATCGCCATAGGGAGTATTTTCAATGTTAAATTTTCTTTCGAGGGTTTCCTTTATGAAGGGGAAGCAACGGATCCCGGCAGTGGTGGATTCAGTAAATATTATTTCCTTGAGTATTGCTTCAGTTCCTTTCTCACAGATCACATTAAGGATATTTCCCGGTCGGCCTTTTTTCATCATAATATTTGTGATATAGACATCTGATGCTCCTGCTTCAAAAAGCTTTCCGGATATGTATCCATAGAATTCCGGATTCATATCATCGATATTACATTCGAGGAGCATTGCATCATGCCCGGTTTTTTGACTTTCGTCCTCACCTTCACCCATGAAGACACGCAGCAGGTTTGGCTTATCCTTATTTTCTTTATGGCCGACACCGTAGCCGGTCTTAATGATATTCATCACCGCAGTGCGTCCAAAGCTGTTTCCCAGGGCAGAAAGTATTGCAGCGCCGGTAGGGGTTGTAGCCTCAAAATCGACACCGCCTGTTTTTACTGACATGCCTTTCACTATTTCTGCAGTTGCAGGGGCAGGTACCGGGAGAGTTCCATGATCGCACTTAACAAATCCACCGCCGAGTTCCACAGGTGAAACATAAACTTCATCAACCTGAAGCTTATTGAAACAGATAGCTGCACCGACAATATCAATTATCGAGTCCATGGCGCCTACTTCGTGGAAATGTACCTTTCCAACAGGAATACCATGCACCAGCGCCTCTGCTTCAGCTACCTTCATAAAGATCTTTTTACTCAGCTCTTTCGTTTTATTGTCGAGTTTTGAGCTGTCAATTATTTTTTCGATATCGTCGAGGTGCCTGTGATGATGCTCGTGTGCAGTTATCTGTACGGTTACCTTCGTCCCGGTGATACCGTGTCTCTGGTCTCTCTCAGCAACAAGCTTCCATCCATCAAGGTTAAGCTTCCCAAGCTCCTCTGTCAGAAATGAAATGCTTATTCCCAGGTCGATCATTGCGCCAAGGTTCATATCTCCGCTTATGCCTGAAAAGCAATCATAATATAGTATCTTCATTCTCGGATAACACTTTATATTAATAATTGTTAAATAAAGTTTGTTTTTTCAAAATGCTAAGATACTATTAAAGTCTGAAAAGCCCCTCTGTTCATTCATCCCGGGCGGTGCAGCGACATATCTTTAATTTTCCTGTGTCGGATATCAGTCATCCGGGATGTACACTCTAAGAAAAAAAATAGTAATTTGCGGCTCACAAAGCAGAATGTTGAAATGAGAAGAAGAGATTTTCTGAAGAAGTCTGCCGGTGCGGGTCTGGCTGCAGGGGCTGCACTGGGGCTTGGAGGATATGAAAGACTATGGGCAACGGTCCCCGGATCGGCTAAATATGATATGGTGGCTGTCATGGGAGGTACTCCTGAAGCCATGTTTGACCTGGGTATTCAGGAATTAGGCGGAATAGGAACATTTGTGCAGAAAGGACAGAAAGTTCTTATAAAGCCTAATATCGGCTGGGACCGCACTCCCGAATTTGCTGCCAATACGCATCCCGGACTTGTTGCCAGGATCGTGGAACACTGCTTCAGGGCAGGCGCTAAGGAAGTCTATGTTTTTGACCATACCTGCGACAATTGGGTAAATTGTTATAAGAATTCCGGCATCGAAAGAGCTGCAAAGAGTGCCGGAGCAAAGATTGTTCCCGGAAACTCCGAGAACTACTATCAGCAGGCCGAGATCCCCGGCGCCATACGATTGAAAAGCGTTAAAGTACACGAGCTGCTTCTCGATACAGATGTGTTTATCAATGTACCTGTTCTTAAGGATCATAATTCAACCCGTATGACCTCATGTATGAAGAATATGATGGGTGTTGTATGGGACAGGGGTTTCTGGCATGCCAATAACCTGAACCAGTGTATAGCCGATTATGCCCTCTTTGAAAAGAAACCTGCCCTGAATATAATTGACTGCTATAATGTAATGGTGAAACATGGCCCCCAGGGTGTATCGAAGGAAGATGTGGTACAGATGAAATCTCAGATCATATCCACCGACTGGGTTGCCGCCGACGCTGCCGCAGCTAAGATGCTCGGTGTGGAAGTTGAAAAGATCGAATACATACCCATTGCACACAAGATGGGACTGGGTAATATGAAACTCGAGACTCTGAATATCAGCAGACTAAAAATGTAAAGACTGATGAGGTCGCGCAACCTGAGAAGATTCCGTATATTCATTTCGGCAATATTATTAATATCCTTCATTGCCATTTTTCTCGATTTTAAAAATCTTATACCATCGAAGTATTATACCATTATCCTCTCCCTTCAGTTTATTCCATCGCTGTTAAAGTTTCACGACCTTGGAACACTGGTCTCAGCAGGGTTTATTGCAGTTCTTATATTAACACTGCTTACCGGCCGCACCTATTGTTCATTCCTTTGTCCTCTGGGAGCAGGACAGGATCTAAACAGCAGGATA
>JAKLFN010000154.1 GCA_022711195.1 Bacteroidota bacterium | reverse complement strand
TATCCGATGCAGCATACAGGTCGAGAATATTTCCCGGAGAACCGTGAGCCTGGTTACGTGTTCTTTTCGATTGCCTGTTTGCCCATTGTGTCCAGTTAGCAGTGAATTTCTCCAGTATCAGCTCGGAGATTGTCTGGCGATAGTCGGAAAGGATCCTGGCATTCATTTCAGGAGAGTCTTTCTGGAACAGCGCAGGCAGGTATTCTGCAAGGTCATAACCGCGGCGTATATAAAATTCATAAAGCATATCGCTGGTCCAGTTTGACTGCCCTGAGGCGTCATCGACTTCATAAGAATCGTTGAAGTATCCCCGTAGCGATTTAAGATCATAATCTTTAAAAATGGTATCGAAATGAGCAAGGAAATTCTTTATTGCCTGTCCCGAAAAGTGGTCTATCACATCACCTTCGCCTCCGGGCCCTGCCCTTTCCGCCATTTTCCCGTGCCAGCCCTGGAATAATGCATATAGTGTCCAGTTGCCGGGAGGTGCTTTCCATTCAAGTGTTTTTTCAGGAGTCACAAGCGGGGTAAGATCGCGTACCTGCCCGGAGTCGGAATAAGCCATCAGTATATACAGGGGCAGAGGTTTTTCGAACCTGATCTGATCGAGTGCATAGAGCTGGAGATCCTTGTTCCTGCTTATAGGATCGATGAGCTTTGTGATATCAGGCTTCTGGCCTACAGGCCTCACAAGTGGCTGCTGCATAAACTCTATCTTTTCCTTCAGAGTATCGCCTCCCTTGAGCGTGTAGGTCTTATAGTTTATGTTCTTGCATGCGTCGTCAGGATCAACCCATGGTCCGCCAAAAGGCCAGCCGGATGCATTAGCCAGGTCGATTCCCAGGTCGAGGCGCTCACCCTCCTTCAAGGTATAAGTGAACATCTCCATCCATTTGGGCGACAGGTAATTAATGAATTTGTCTTCTTGTCCTTTGACACCATATATAACTGCAATCTCCATTCCCCCCAGTCCGGCCCTGCTGTATTTCTCCATTGCCGAGGTGAGATCGCTCTGGGTGACGATGCTCCCCGGCCACCACCAGCGCGTCCAAGGTTTATTGGTACGCGTTATCTCCGGCCAGGAGATTTCCTGGGCTGAAAGAACCTGTGTGAATAAAACAAAAAGAAGAAGTAGCTTTTTCATACCTGAATTTTAATCAAAATTAGTTTCCTTTTTAGTGAGAGTTGATCTAAGAATTAAGAACATTCGAACTGAGAATTCAGAATTGGATTAACCTAAATTCGATTGTTCTGAGTTCGATTGTTCTGATTTCATTTTTCATTTAGCCTGTGGCATATCAGGAATTCCGAAATAAAACCACAGTATATGTTTTTTCACCCCGCTCATTTCGGTCATTTTTCCTTGCGGCCCATATACTGATGCATCAGTGGTAAGTCCTGTAGCAAGTTTCGATCCCAGCGCCGGAATACAGTCGAGGAATGAAATATCACCCGCAGGAAGCAGAGGGTACGATACAATCCCGGTAATTCCGAAGAAGTCGTAAAGCCTCAGGTAGAGGTCAGGATCTTCTGTTGCAACATATACTTTTCCCAGGGCCGAGCTTACCTCAAGCCAGGTAAAATTGGAGAAGTAGCCCTTGAACTCGGGGTAGAAGAAAGGATAGGCTCCTGTCTGTGTATTATTGTAAATTTTACTCCACACATTGAAGTTAACACCATGAAGCCTGTTCTTCCAGACACGATAAGGCCCGTCGCCAAGCCATTTTGCCCTGGTGACGTAAGTTTCGGGATATGAAAAACTTATCCCGGCATACTGCCTGGGACCGTTCATTTCATATTGGTACTCCAGGCTCACCCAGCCTGATGGGTAAACTTTCCAGAGTGCAGAGAGCATTTTTCCATCATACTTAATCTCAGCAGAGGCAATATTATCACCAACATTGGTTATAATCTCTTTAACTTTTCCTCCGTTATCACCAACAAGGACAGGTCCGTTGCCGAACATGGTCATCGACCGGTTATTATACATGATCCTCGAAATCTTTCCCGTATTTTTGCTGAGAGTGACAGAGGTGCCTCCTGATCTTATTGTAATAGTTGTATCGGCCCTGGCAACATCAGCCTGTCCTTCTCCGGTAAGGGTGATGAATCCTTTAACGATCTCCTTATTTTCCCTGATCTGCCATGTCCAGCTGTAAATCTCTTTTCCGAAAGGATTTATAGCAGTCAGGATTAATGCATCGTAGCTTTTCCAGTCGGAGGGAAGGGATATCTTTATTTCTCCTTTTGATCCGGGCTTAATATCGGGGGCATTCAGGCGAACGTCTTCTGTATTCTCAAAACCCGGAAGCCAGTCGGTGGGTTTATGAAAATTCACCAGCTTATATGTGAATGTACACTTATTAAGGTTGGTAAAATGGAACCTGTTTTCGACAGGTATGGAACCGGAGAAATCTGATGTCAGCTTCTCCATTTTTATGTTTACAGGCGAAAATATTTCCCTGATAGCAAAGAAGCTTCCTTCTTTCTGCCTGTATGGACCCATAATGCCGTCGGGGGCATTCACTCCGTCGGTATCGATGAATCCGTTCATATCGGTACGTGCAAGTCCTTCGTCGACCATTGCCCAGAGAAATCCTCCGGCAGATTTTTCTGAAGACCACATCAGTTCCCAGATGTCGTACAATCCTGATGCTGCGCCACCATCGTCCTGGCAGTGGAGGAACTCAGTGGTCATATAGATAAGTGAGTCTTTAAGTATATTCTGAATGCTGGCATAGTTCTCATAGTGGTTACAGTCGATCCCGTTGAAATGGTTTCCCGGCCGGTGATGTGCATGCAGAACATCTCTTTTTGAAGGGTCATAAATCAGGAATTCCTTGTCGAGCTCCTTATTGGTGCCACCCTCGTTTCCATTGTCCCAGAAAAGCACCGAAGGATGGTTGACATCGCGGATTACAGTCTCTTTCACAATTTTCCTACCCACAGGCGTGTCGTACCATCTCTGCCATCCGGCAATTTCGTCGAGGACATAGATTCCGAGTGAATCGCAGATATTCAGAAAATCGACATCGGGAGGATAATGGGAACACCTCACGGCATTCATGTTCATCTCCTTGATCAGCAGGGCATCTTTAAGGCACAGGTCATAGTTCAGCGTACGTCCGCTTTCAGGCCAGAAACTGTGACGGTTGACACCCTTCATCTTGATCTTTGTTCCGTTGAGGTAAATGCCGTCGCCGTGTTTTACCTCAATTGTGCGGAAACCGAATTTTTCCTGAGCTTCATATACCTTTTTCTTTCCTGAGAGAAGTGAATATCTGACCGTATAGAGATTCGGTGTTTCGCTGGTCCAGAGTTTTGGATTTTCAACTTTTAGGGTTACCGTGAGCAGCGAATCGCCAGGCTTCACTGGTACTGACGCGAAAGCTGCTTCGTTTCCTTTTTCGTCGATTACTTCAGCTAATAGCCCTCCATTTATTTTAAGGTTTCGGGGGAAGAAATCCATAGCGAAAGTACCGTCAGCTTTTGCATTTATTGCAACTCTTTCAATATGTTCCTTCGGGAAGGCTTCCAGGTAAACAGGTCTGTAGATTCCTCCAAAGTTCCAGTAGTCGCCATATCTCTCGGCACGGTTTACCGATTCATCCGACGACAGCTTGCTGACGGTCACTTCGAGGACATTTTCTGACCCAAAAATGAGCTTGTCGGTTATATCATATTTAAACCTGTAAAAACCACCCTGGTGTATTTCGCCCGCACTCCTGCCGTTGATCTTTACCTCAGTGTCGGTCATCGAGCCTTCAAAAACGATGTTGATACTCTTCCCTTTCCAGTCGGCAGGTACCAGGAAGCTGTATTTGTACATACCTTTTTCATCGGCATATTTGTATTTAGCACCGAAAGAAACGTTGTTACGCCCGTATTCGTAATTTCCGAAACCCTGCTGTTCCCAGCATGAAGGCACTTCGATCTTTGTCCAGTGACCGCTATTCCTTCCGCCTGTACAGAAGAATTCCCAGGTTTTCGTATTCTGAAAGCCTTTTCCGGAGAGGTAGATAGTCTGTTTTTGGGTTGACGGAGCGGCAACCAGGTTCAGAGATGCGATTACGGGTAAGAGTAGAAACAGGATCTTATTTTTCATAATTTTTATATTGACCCCCCTTTCTTATTTCCCCCCAAGGGGGGCAAAGATCTCTCCTTCCCCTTTGGGGGAAGGTCGGGATGGGGGTGTTATATTAATAAAGCATTAAAAGTCAGTTTATTACATTACCGGAGACTTAGGACTCAACGGCAGGCTGAAATCCTCAAACCTGTCAGGTTTTGCAGGATCATAAGCCGGAAGCCCTTTTATTAAATATTTTTTCAATCCGAGGTTGTTATCCTTTATCCCTTCAATAACACATTTTGCCAGCTGGTAAGCTCCAAAAGAGTTAAAGTGTGTATTGTCGTTAAGAGCTTCTTTCTGGTTCGGGAAACTATTTGCCGGATAGATGACGAAGAGATTTTTTGAGGCTTCAACACCGAGTGATTCATACAGGGTTTTTGTCATGGCATTGAGGTCGATGAAAGGCACATCGAGCTCCTTCGCCACCTGTCGGCCTGCTTCCGGATAGTCGAGCAGTGAGTTGGTTATTTTTCCATCATCACCAAATGACCGGCGGTTGGCAGGAGACACAATAACAGGAAAACCTCCTTTGTTTCGGAATTCAGTTACAAAAAGTTTCATCCTTTCGGTGTACGATTTGAAAGCTCCGTCATTGGGTCCTTTCTCTTTCATATCGTTGTGACCGAACTCAATGAACAGGTAATCACCCGGTTTCATCATATTGAGCACCTTTTTTAACCGGTTGGAAGAGAGGAAGCTTCCGAGCGATAAGCCTGATTCGGCATGGTTCGAAACGGCAACACCCTTTTTCAGGAACCTGGGAAACATCTGACCCCATGAAGCCCAGGGATCATCATCCTGGTCGACAACTGTTGAATTGCCGGCAAGGAAAACTGTCACTGCATCGATAGTCCTCGTGATCTCAACTGCACAGATACATGGTCTTTTGTCGGAGAATTCAAAGGTAAGCTTATTGTCCCAGTCAAGTTTGTTCAGCTCCCTGGGTTTTCTCTTAACCTCTTCACCGGTATCGCCGATAGCGGGTACACGTATGTTGACAGTAGCTTCATATTTCTGAAACTTGCCAGGTTCCGTTTTTATCTTTTCAAAGAGAAGTCGTCTCGATTCAACCCTTACAGTCGAAACAGATGCATCCTTAAGGTCGCCAAATGTTATTCTGACATTATAATTTCCTTCAGGCAGATTCACAGAGAAGAAGAATGGCTTGTCGCTGGTGATAAA
>JAKLFN010000153.1 GCA_022711195.1 Bacteroidota bacterium | reverse complement strand
GGGGATAATAAGCGACAGCTATGATGTAGTAACAAATCATCTGAAAAATAAGCTTGGTCTCGATTTTTCAGTAGCAAATGAGCTGGAATTCTCAAAAAGCATTGCCACCGGTGAGGTAAAGGTGCCGTCAGCTTTCCTCAGAACTGAACGGAGCAGATGCAACCACGACTTCTGTAAATCAAATGTATTGTACCAGCTTGCTGATAAATATAATGTCGATATTAAAAACATCATATCTGTCGGCGACAGCGAAAATGATTTTTGCCTGGTAAAGGAGAGCGGTCTCGGTATCTCATTCTGCTCCGAGAATAAATATCTTAATTATGTCGCTGACAAAATAATCAACGAGAAAAGCTTCAGTCCGATACTTGACATGATCTAAAGAATGGATGATGACTAACCTAGTAATTCTGATTCTTTGTATCCTGGTGATCCTGTCTTATCTTTTTGATATTACGGCAAGATACTCCAAAGTCCCGGGTGTGATCCTTCTTATTCTCCTTGGGATTCTGATCCAGATTATTTCACAGAGTCTGAATATCATGATCCCTAACCTTCGTCCGCTGCTTCCGGTTATAGGAACCCTGGGACTGATAATGATAGTTCTTGAAGCGAGCCTTGACCTGAAGATCGAAAAGGGAAAGAAAGGACTGATAATAAAATCTGTCTCATCGGCCTTCATATTATTTGCTCTCTTTACTGCCATCATGTCTTTCATTTTAGTCAGGATTGACCAGATTCCTGTCCGGACAGCTATTCTTAATTCAATACCTTTAGCAATTATAAGCAGCGCTGTTGCTATCTCAGCAGCATCTCTTCTTAAACCTGAAGAAAAGGAATTTGTGGTTTATGAGAGCTCATTTTCCGACATCATCGGCATTATTGTTTTCGATTTCATAGTGATCAGCCAGGGTTCGGTGATGGCAGGAGTATTAAATCTCACCTTCAATACAGTGCTGACAGTTATAATTGCTCTGCTTACAACTTCTGTTCTGGCTATACTTCTTCACAAAATTACCTACCACATCAACTATGTTATTATTATGACCTCGGTGGTGCTTGTTTATGCACTTGCCAAGCTTGCTCACCTTCCTGCGCTTCTGCTTGTCCTTACTTTCGGACTCATTCTCTCTAACAGCACTCTTCTCGAAAATACTCCGGTAAAAAAGATCGTCGATTTCGAAAAATTCAGGAACGACATCAGTTCCTTTAAGACAATACTTTCAGAACTGACATTTCTTGTACGCTCTTTCTTTTTTCTGATCTTCGGATATTATACAAAGATCGACGGTTTATTCAGCCTCAATAATTTATATATCGCAGCACTTGTCACAGCAGGCATCTTTATTCTCAGGTACATTTATATAGTTCTGATACTCAGAAAGCCAGCCATACCATTGCTTTTCTTTGCACCCAGGGGCCTCATTACAATACTTCTGTTTATCAGCATTCCGGCTTCGGCCAGAATTTCAGCTATTAGTGAGGAGCTGATCACCCTCGTGATCCTTATGAGCATCGTTGTATTGACTTTTGGGAACATAATATACAAGAAGGATAGCACTGGTCTGGCATTTTCGAATAAATCAAACGGCAATGAAAAATAAAATTCTGCTTATTACGGCCCTGTTTATTGTATGGCAGGGAAGATCATCGGGTCAGGCCGGAATGATAAAACAGGTAAAGCTTACCGATTTCGAACTTCAGTCGTCTGCCTGTATATCTGAGCACGGTGAGGTAATTTCTTCACCCGGCTACAGCTCTCCGGTCTACTGGTTTCCAGTAAGGGTTCCATGTACAGTACTGTCAGGTCTGGTATCAAATGGTGTCTATCCTGATCCATACCAGGGACTCAATAATATGCTTATCCCGGATGCATCCGATGAGTTCAATAGGCAATACAGTCTTGAGAAATACAGCCATCTGGCCGGGGAACCAAATCCCTGGAAGAAACCTTATTGGTATCGTACTCTATTTGAAGTTCCCGCATCGGATCGCGGAAGACACTTTCAGCTGATATTCAAAGGTATAAACTACAGGGCAGCCGTATGGGTAAACGGCAAACAGGTTGCCGATTCAACAACAATGGCAGGCATGTTTGCCGAATACAGCCTCGACATCTCTTCACATATTATTGCAGGAGGGAATAATGCTCTGGCCGTTAAGATTTACCCTCTCGATTATCCCGGATTGCCTGCCGCCGAACAACTCGAAGCTTTTGGTGATTTTTATGCTAACGGCGGGCCTACAGGAGATATCGGGAAGAATGTAACCATGCTCTGTTCTGCAGGCTGGGACTGGATTCCTCCGGTGCGCGACCGGAATATCGGGATCTGGCTGCCTGTATACCTGCGCACATCGGGAGCTGTTACTATCAGCTCACCCAAACTGGTTACAGAGCTTCCCTCTTTTCCCGACACCTCGAGAGCAACACTTTCACTAAACCTAAAATTGCAGAACCATAGTAATTCAGACGTCTCAGGATCGCTGCTCGTTACCGTTTCTCCTGAAAATTTTAAAGGAAGAGCTATAAGATTTTCACGAAGTGTAAATATTCCTGCCGATGGATATTCAGAAATCGATCTTAATGGTACCAATACCAGTGAGCTGATAATAAAAAAACCTGCTCTCTGGTGGCCTAACGGGTATGGCAGACCTGACCTTTATCGTATCCGTCTTCAGTATAAGACGGGTGATATTATGATGGACGATACAACATTCCTGTTTGGAATAAGGACAGTTTCAACAAAGGCGGTAACTGCAGACGGAACCTACCGTCGCGATTTTTATGTTAATGGTAAGCGTATACACATTACCGGAGGAGCCTGGGTGCCTGATATGCTGCTGAACAGGGATTCATTAAGATATGAAAATGAATTCCGACTGTGCCGAAATGCAAATATCAACCTGGTAAGAATATGGGGAGGAGGAGTAACTCCATGTGATGAATTCTGGGATGCTGCAGACCGTTATGGTATGCTGGTGTGGTCCGATTTCTGGATCACCGGAGATACCCAGGGCGAATTCAAGGGATCACCCGACTGGCCCCTGGATGGAGAAGTATTTAAAAAGAACGTTTTAAGCACTATCAGAAGGATCAGAAACCATCCAAGCCTTCTTGTCTGGACAGGCGGGAATGAAGGTCATGCCCGCAGGGAGTTGTACGATTTCATGCGAAACAGCATTATAGAACATGACGGGACCAGACCCTTTATACCGAGCTCATCAGGTTTTGCCAGGCTTCCGGAAGGATGGCCGGGATCATGGCCCGACAATCTTCCTGCCGGCGTCTACAGCGGTGGACCTTATACCTGGCAGGATCCGGCAAGCTATTATAAAAGAGCTGCCGACGGCCGCGACTGGGTATTTAAAGATGAAACTGGTATTCCCTCAATGGTAACATGGGATATCCTTCCGCGGATTATACCAAACCTGGTATGGGATCAGTCCCTTCCCTTCCCGCTGAACCATTCATGGGGGTATCATGATGCCGCTACCGGAAACGGTAAATGGGACCTCTATTATAAAGAGATGGTAAAGAGATATGGTGAGCCATCATCGATGGAAGATTTCTGCAATAAGATGCAGCTGATGAATGCCACTGCATACCAGGGAATCTTTGAGGCAGCGGGGCATAAACTCAATGATATTGGAGGAGTAATGCTATGGAAGCTTAATGCAGCATTTCCAAGCGTTGTATGGCAGGTGTACGACTGGTACCTGCAGACAAATGCCGGTTATTACTTCATGCAGAATGCATGCGAACCTCTTCATATTCAGCTTAATCTTAATAACCTGAAAGTCACGGTAATTAACCGGAAATATAAACCGGCTGATGACCTCACTGCTACAGTCCGGGTTTTTGACACAGATTCCAGGTTGCTCTTCAGCGAAGAGGCTTATTTTGAAATCGGACCCACTGAAGTAAAGGAGACATCGTCAGTTGAAAAAGTTCTCAAGAATTCAACTGGCGTTGTGTTCGTGGTCCTTAATCTGAAAAATGCTTCCGGAAACATTGTGTCACACAATGTCTACTGGCTCTCTGCAGATAACGATTTTAAACAGCTGAACAACCTGCCGGAGACAAAACTAACTACCACAGTGCTTAAAAAGGAGAAGGAGAAAACTGGAATAAGATTGACATTGCAGATTGCAAATAATTCGGACAAGATAGCTTTTTTTGTCCGTCCGCGTCTGATGAACGGTGTAACCGAGATTCTGCCCGGTTTATGGTCGGCAGGATATTTTACACTCGCACCTGGTGAAAGGATTAAGTTGGATGTATCATGCCCGCTGTATGATGTGGACGCTGAGAGAATGAATATATCAGTGAGCGGATGGAATATCGGAGATCTAATTACTGACCTTTAAGTTCTGACTTTCATCATTTCTTCATCATCAGAACACTACTTTTAATGGATATGTGTAGATATATGAAGACATTGACCACAAGAATTTTGATCCTGTTTTCCTTTTTATATTGTTTCTCTGGATTATCTGCCCGTGAAAACATCATAAATAAAGGTAATGAAGTTGCTTCTGACTCTGCTTCTGTTTCCCGGCATGGCATTTATGCAGGCGCAGGTATGGGATACAATATGATCTATATGGGGACCTCCTTATCCCAGGGAAGACCGTATTATTCAGGAGGACTTACCTATGGATTCAACAATACTTTATATGCATCTGCTAATGTTTTTCATCTTAATGTTTATGATCCGTTAGTTTCATTTTCCTCTTTTTCGCTTTCATATAATCATACATTTAATTCGTGGTTCGACATTGCATTAAGCGGCTCGCGGTATCAGGTAAATAAGTCTCTTACAGATACCCTGTTCACCAGCTTTTTTTATATCGACGGAACACTGGGTTTTGACTGGAAGATCCTTTACACAAAAATTTCTGCCGGAGGAATCCTGTCTGAATCATCAGGGCTATATTTTCAGCTGAGAAACTCAAGGTATTTTGAAACCCCGGAATTTCTGAATGGAAAAGCATATTTTTCTTTCGATCCATATGTGAACTTGTTGTTCGGAACACTTACAGAGATGAAAGACGGAACCACTGTGGTAACACCACCTTTTGGACGAGGACGATCCGGTGGCGGAGGTTCGTCCGAAACGACAACAAAATTCAGCCTCATGGAAGCTGACTTTGGACTACCGGTCACATTCAATATGGGAAGATTTTCAATAAGTGCAGAACCGGGTTATGTAATCCCTCTTTACAGTGATGAAACTTCTTCAGATCCAGGAAGATTTATATTCAACCTGGGATTATTTTTTAAAATTTATTAAGCCGGTTCATCCAGTCCGCAGAAATCAGGTCAGATACAGAAGCTA
>JAKLFN010000152.1 GCA_022711195.1 Bacteroidota bacterium | reverse complement strand
AAAGACAACCCGCAGAAGAAAACCTTCAGGCAAAAAGAAAGCTGAAACTGCAGAAGTAACCGATAATACCGTAAAAGCTGCCGGCGAAACAACTGAAAATACCGATACCGCGGAAGAGAAAAAGTAACGCGAATAGATATTTTACGCTGAAAGGGATATTTCATTAATGATCAATATCCCTTTTTTTTATATATTGCATGATGTTTAATATAAAATTTAATTATCTATGGGTCAAATAGTTAGTGTTCACGCCCGTGAGATTCTTGATTCCCGCGGAAATCCTACAATAGAAGTCGATGTAACCACCCAGAGTGGATATTTCGGCAGAGCTGCCGTGCCCTCAGGCGCATCGACAGGCGAAAATGAAGCTCTTGAACTCAGGGATGGCGACAAGAACCGTTATCTCGGCAAAGGAGTCCTTAAAGCTGTCCATAATGTGAATAATGTAATAGCTGAAGAGGTAATAGGTATGGATGTTACCGATCAGGCAGGAATTGACAGGAAAATGATCGAGCTTGACGGCACTAAAACCAAAAGCAACCTTGGCGCAAACGCAATACTGGGTGTATCACTGGCTGTAGCTAAAGCAGCTGCTACATACCATGGTCTTCCTCTCTTCCGCTATATAGGAGGTTCAAATGCAGTGGTGCTGCCTGTCCCGATGATGAATATCATCAACGGAGGCTCACATTCCGATGCACCAATCGCTTTCCAGGAATTTATGATCAGGCCTGTAGGGGCCCCTTCATTCAGGGAAGGCCTTCGTATGGGAGCTGAAGTATTTCACTCACTGAAAAAGGTACTTAAGGCACGCGGATTAAGCACTGCTGTAGGTGACGAGGGAGGTTTTGCTCCAACATTGGGAGGCACAGAGGATACACTGGAAACAATCCTTAAAGCTATCACCGACGCCGGTTTCAAACCAGGAACCGATATTACAATAGGTCTCGACTGTGCAGCATCAGAATTTTACAAGGATGGAATGTACAATTATTCAAAATTCGAAGGACCAAAAGGTGCGAGAAGAACATCAAAGGAACAGGTTGATTTTATAGAACAGCTGATCACAAAATATCCCATCGACTCGGTCGAAGACGGTATGGCAGAAGGAGACTGGGACGGCTGGAAAATGCTCACCGACAGGATTGGAAAGAAATGCCAGGTCGTTGGCGATGATGTTTTTGTTACAAATGTTGAATATCTGAAAAAAGGAATTGATATGGGATGTGCCAACTCAATCCTTATCAAGCTTAACCAGATAGGCACTCTTACCGAAACGCTGGCCTGTATCGAAATGGCACACAGGGCCGGTTATACAACTGTTACTTCACACCGTTCAGGCGAAACAGAGGATTCCACGATAGCTGACGTTGCTGTTGCTACAAATTCGGGTCAGATAAAGACCGGATCATGCAGCCGTACCGACAGGATGGCTAAATACAACCAGCTTCTCAGGATCGAGGAAGCTCTTGGTGACCTGGCAGTTTACGGGTATAAGAAATAACCTCTCCCCAAACCTCCCGCTACGCTGAAGCTACGTGGGACAAGCTCTCCCCCAGGGGGGGCTTTTAAATTAAGAGAAACATTTAAGTCCCCCTCTCTCCTGGGAGAGGGGGATTTAGGGGGAGAGGCTGATCTGTCAGCGAAGGGGCAGGGGGGATGAGTTCGTGTGACAGAATGGTGAGAATCATCAGTATCATGGCCTTACAACGTTATCAACAATTGTTAATAACTGCTGTTTATATCAGGTTTACAACATAGACCTGATATAATTGCTTTCTGAGGGATGCTTTATTAAATTTGGTATATCGGATGAGCGATAAAAGGCTGCTCAAAAGATGTGGGACCGGCGAAGGTTACTTAAATGAAACACAAACCGGTTCTTCCAGACCTCCGGGTCTGCGCATCAGGAGAGCCGAAGCCTGAGCGAAAGGAACCTGGTCCCAGACCAATCCCGGGTGCTCAGCAGGTCGATGAAACCGGAAACGTTCTTTCAACGACTGGGTCACAGGGCCTCAGGAAATCAAAGAGCTTCGGCACTTCGAAATCCTGAAACCGTTGTCTTATCCTTCGGGAAAAGACTCCGGAGCCTGAATGACACTTCGTCCCGGAAAACACGCTTCGGCGTGGAAAAAGGACAGCCGGAAGGATCTGCCGTAACAAGCAGAACCGGAAAGCCCAGGGCTGCAAAACCAGATCGTAAGACCTGTAATGCAACCGGCCGGAATAACAGTAATCCGACGCCGTGAACAGCTTAGGCAGTAAACGGTGAATGGGAACTACTCTTCGTGAATAGTTCCCATTATTGTTTTTATATACTGATCCCGCGATTTTATCTTCTATCTTTGGTCTTTTATCTTTTATCTTTCATCTTTTATCTTTCCCCAATGCCCTACACAGGCCTCTCCGACTTTATAACCCGCCTCGATACCAGAGGCGGCCTGCTGAGAATAAAAGCCTTTTTCGATCCTCTGCTCGAAATATCCGAAGTAGCCGACCGCTTCTCAAAAAATGGCGGCAAAGCCCTTCTCTTTGAAAATAACGGAACATCATTCCCCCTCCTAATTAACGCTTTCGGATCCGATGAAAGGATGGCCCTGGCCCTCAGCCGGACAAGTCTTGAAGATACTGCCCGCGATATCGAGAATACATTTGCTTCCCTGGTGAATCAGAAGCTAAGCCTCCGGTCAAAGATCGGATCTCTTCCTTCATTGTTAAGGCTTGCCGGTTACCTGCCATCAAGGAAACGGGGAAAAGGATTATGCCAGCAGGTAATATACCACCAACCTGATCTGTCAATGTTCCCGGTCCTGAAATGCTGGCCCCACGACGGCGGTAGGTATATAACACTGCCGATGGTGCATACTAAGAATCCTGTCACCGGAAAAACAAATGTCGGAATGTACAGGATGCAGATACTCGACAATAAAACCACGGCAATGCACTGGCAGCGCCATAAGACAGGTGCGAATCATTTTGAGGAGTATCGTAAAAAAAAGCTCAGGATGCCGGTGACAGTAACACTGGGTGGTGATCCTGTGTATGCCTATGCTGCCACAGCACCGCTTCCTGAAAATATCGATGAATATATCCTGGCCGGATTCCTGAGAAAAAAGAGAGTAAGGCTTGTGAAATGTATAACTAACGACCTGCTCATACCTGCCGATGCGGATATAGTAATTGAAGGTTATGTCGACCCGGAAGAGGATCCGGTGCTCGAAGGCCCCTTTGGCGATCATACAGGGTTTTATTCGCTGGCCGCTTTATACCCTAAGTTCCATGTTACTTGCATAACACACTCCTCTAAAGCCGTTTACACTGCCACAATCGTCGGCATACCCCCTATGGAAGATGAATGGCTGGCCATGGCAACTGAAAAGATATTTTTGTCACCTTTACGCCTTGCAATACTCCCTGAAATTGAAGACATGCATATGCCAGCCCCAGGAGTGGCACATAACCTGGTAATAGTAAAGATCAGAAAGACATATCCCGGACAGGGTAAAAAAGTAATCAGCTCGCTGATGGGTGCAGGACAGATGATGTTCACAAAGTATATGATAGTGGTAAGCGGTGAAACACACATCAGAAATTACTCCAGGCTTACCAGTGACGTTATGCGTAATACATGTTTTACCAGCGATCTGCTTTTCATGACCGGGCCTCTCGATATTCTTGACCATACTTCCGAAATACCCGCCCTGGGAGGGAAACTGGGCATCGATGCGACGGAGAAGCTTCCTGAGGAAATACAACAGGAAATGAAAGGGGACCCAGGTTATGAAGATAGCATCGTTGTGGTGCCTGTGAACCTTTCGCTCGATAAAAATGCGGTAGAGAATGCCATCCGGGATATTACAGGAAGATATGGCGACGGGCATAAAAGGTTATGTCTTCTGGTGGATCACAGTGTCGATCGATCCGGCATGTACCTTATTGCCTGGCAGGTGTTGGGCAACTCAGATCCGGGTCGTGATATAAAACTTGTGACTGACAACACCATTGTTATTGACGGAACAGCCAAAGTTCTGCGCAAGGGAGGTTTTTCAAGACAATGGCCGAATGTGGTCTGCTCATCTGATGAAACGATCAGTGCTATCAATGGAAAGTGGGAATCATCAGGCCTGGGAGCATTCATACCATCCCCCTCGGTAAAATATTCACGGATGCTCTTCACGGGAAAGGATTTTGCTGATATAAAATCCTGATTATCAAATTACGTTAGCAGGTTGCAACATGCTGTTTTTTCAGCTATTTTTGCAGAACTCCATGTTGTTATTTTTTACCCATATTGTAGAGTTGCTCCTTGCCGGCCCGGCTATGTATAATTTCTCTCCTTCAGGCATTGGTTTGCCTGAAGTCTCACTGAGAGTTGTAATATATATCTCAGGGCTTCTTGTGCTTGTTCTGGCCTTTATATTTTCGCAGACCAGGAGCCTTCGCAGGACCCGCAGGCTGCTGAATGAAAAGGAAGAAGCTTTAAGTCAGATTGAACAGCAGAAAGCCCAGCTGGAACTAAGGGATAAGAATTTGACCGACAGTCTGATCTATGCCCAGAGGATTCAGGAGGCTCTCCTGCCATCTGAAGAATATTTCCGCAGGCTTTTTTCCGAGGCGTTTATTTTTTTCAGGCCGAAGGATATTGTCAGCGGAGATTTTTACTGGATAGGAGAAAACAATGAAAGGATCTATGTTGTTGCCGCTGACTGTACAGGCCATGGTGTACCGGGAGCCCTTATGTCGATGATAGGAATGGAGATAATCGACAAAGCAATAAATGACGATCAGATCAGAAAGCCGGCGGAGATACTTGCATTGCTGAACCGGGGTCTGGAAAAGACTTTCAGCCGCGAGAAGAACATCGGAACCATTATCCGCGACGGGATGGATATTGGTTTATGTGTTATTGACCGGAAAAAGAAAAAAATCGAATATTCAGGAGCATTCTTCCCTCTCTACCTGATCCGGAACAATACTCTTTCAGAATATAAGGGCGATAAGATAATCATAGGCATGAATCCGGAAGGCAGTGAATATACAAGCCATACAATTGATATTCAGGATGATGATATAGTCTATATTTTCTCGGATGGTTATGTTGACCAGTTTGGTGGCAGCGAGAATAAGAAATTTATGTACAGGCGGTTCCGTTACCTGCTTACCAGGATACACACTTTCCCGGTCATTGATCAGAAGGCGATCCTTGATGAGAACATAAATGCATGGATGGCTGGCAATCCGCAGCTCGATGATATCATGGTGCTGGGTTTCAAGCCTCTTTCTGCACCATCTAAATATACTTCTTGATTTTTTCTATAAGAGCCGATGGCTGGAAAGGCTTGCTGATATAGTCATCGATAC
>JAKLFN010000151.1 GCA_022711195.1 Bacteroidota bacterium | reverse complement strand
CACAAAAACCGAACAGGCCGACCTTACGCAGGCACTTTATGGACGAAACGGAGAATGTCCCGTTGTCGTCGTTGCTGCCAGCACCCCCTCGGATTGTTTTAAATATGCCTTTGAAGCCGCAAGAATAGCGCTCGAGCACATGACACCAGTGATCCTCCTCACCGACGGTTACCTGGCCAATGGGTCGGAGCCATGGAGAATCCCCAATACGGACTCACTACCCCATATAAACCCGCCTTTTGCCGATAAGAAAGAGCTCCCCTTTATGCCTTACAAGCGTAACTGTGATACCCTTGCCAGGTCGTGGGCTGTTCCGGGTACTCCGGGGCTGGAGCACAGGATAGGCGGCCTCGAGAAGACACTAAAGGGTACCGTTTCATATATCCCCGAAAACCATGAAATGATGGTTAATTTCAGAGCCGACAAGGTTGCCAGGGTCGTTTCCAAGATCCCGCCTCTCGGGGTCATAGGAGAAGAATCAGGTGATCTTCTGGTTGTTGGATGGGGTGGTACAAAAGGCTACCTCTTAACCGCAGTGCGTGAACTGCAGAATGAAGGTTATAAGGTGGGACTCGCTCACTTTAACTATATCAACCCCCTGCCCGGAAATGTTAATGAAATCTTTTCACGATTCAGAAAGATCGTCGTGGCAGAGCTGAACACAGGGCAGTTTGCTGATTACCTGAGACAGAAACACCAAAATTTCAGGTATGAACAGATTAATAAGGTGCAGGGATTGCCTTTCACCATAAACGAGATTAAGGAAAAATGTATTAAGCTTCTGGAGGAAAAATAGATGGCAGAACTACAAACAATACAGTACACTCCCAGGGATTTTAAGAGTGACCAGGAAGTGAGATGGTGCCCCGGATGCGGCGACCACGCTGTTCTTAATGCTGTACAGAAAGCACTGACCGAATTGGGAATCCCGAAAGAAAAATTTGCATTTATCTCCGGAATAGGATGCTCTTCGCGCTTTCCATACTATATGGACACCTACGGTTTTCATGGGATCCATGGCCGTGCCGCGGCTATTGCTTCAGGGGTAAAGGTGGCGAACCCTGAATTGTCAGTTTGGGAAATTACCGGCGACGGCGATGCCTTGGCAATAGGCGGTAATCATTTTATACATGCCGTGAGAAGAAATATCGATATAAATATTATCCTGTTTAACAATGAGATATACGGTCTTACCAAAGGACAGTATTCTCCTACTTCCGGCAAGGGAATAGTCACTAAAACATCTCCTTTCGGGACTGTGGAGGAACCCTTCTCGGTTGGAGAGCTTGTTGTAGGCGCTAAAGGGAAGTTTTTCGCAAGGACGATAGATGCCAATGTGGCCCTGTCAACACAGATATACATCGAGGCAGCAAAGCATAAAGGAACTTCAGTAATAGAAGTACTCCAGAATTGCGTCATATTCAATGACGGCATCCATGATGTTGTTACCGGCAAGGAGGTTCGCGATGACCGTACAATTATACTGAAGCATGGTGAGCCGATGATCTTCGGTAAAAACAACGATATGGGACTTATACTCGAGGGTCTTAAGCTGAAAGTCGTGAAAATTGGTGAGAATGGCATTTCCAGGGAAAATCTACTGGTCCATGATGCCAAAGAACATAATCCGGGAATCCAGTATATGCTTGCCAATATGAGATACCCTGAATATCCTGTTGCGCTGGGAGTCATCCGTTCTGTTGAAGGTAATACCTACGAGGCAGATGTGGAAAACCAGATAACGGAAATAGGAAAGACGGCAAAGATCAGGTGCATGGACGATCTTCTGTCGAGCGGTTCGGTCTGGACCGTGGAGTAACCCCTGACTGCTTAGAGGGAGAAGATAATTAGTTGCTTTTTTTTATCTATTTTCGTAACTGTACTATTTTCTCCTTCCTTATGGATGAATCCACCCATATCCCTCATGAGTATAAACGTCTTCTTCATGAACAGCAGGAGAGGGTCAAGGAGCTCTCATGCATCAACCAGACTACATATATCCTGAAGGAAGGAAAACCGATTGAGGAGACACTCCAGCAGATCGTTCTGCTGCTGCCATCGGCGTGGCAATATCCGGAGTACACCGAAGCCCGCATCAGATTCCAGGGAAAGACATTTGAAACACCTGAGTTCAGGGAGACAGCCTGGAAGATGTTCCAGGAATTCGATACCATCGACAACGAAAAAGGATCAATAGAGATCTTTTATACACAGGAATTCAGTATTGAGAACGAAGGCCCTTTCCTGAAGGAAGAAAGAGATCTGATAAGCAATATTGCAAGCCTGGTCACCGGCTATATAAACAGCTATAAGGCGCGGGATATAATCAGGATGTCGCAGATTCCACAGGAGGCAGAAGAAGATCCTGCAAATATCTCAAGCAGGAAGCTTCTCCAGAAATTCCTCGAGCGGCACAATGCAGAAAGGGATGTTTTTCATGATCTTCAGCCCTTTAAGGTAAAGGAGATCCTTCTTGTTGCCAACCTGTACGATGCATATTCAATTGAGGGCGAAGGCCGTTTTTCTGATCTTATGCTCGGCGAATACCATCAGCTGAGCCTTACATCTCTGCCCAGGGTGACCGGGGTCTCAAGCGAGGATGAAGCTTTCACCCGGCTGAAAGCACGGCACTACGATATGGTGATCATAATGATAGGGGTGCATAAGGAAAATCCTGTTTTACTGTGCAGAAAGATTAAGAACCTTTATCCTTACCTGCCTACTTTCCTTCTGCTGAACAACCCGGCCGATGTTCCCTACATCATGGAACAGAAAAATCTTGGTGTGCCCTTCGATAACTATTTCGTGTGGACAGGAGAATCGAAAGTATTTTTTGCAATGGTTAACCTTCTCGAGGATAAGGTTAACGTTGATAATGATACCAGGAAAGGTCTGACAAGAGTGATATTGATCGTTGAAGATTCTGCTGAGTATTATTCAAGCTACCTGCCGATGCTCTATACGCTTGTAATGGAGCAGACAAGGAACCTGATAGAGGATGTGTCGACCGATGAATTGTATAAGGTTCTGAAGCTGAGAGCACGGCCAAAAATACTGCTGGCATCGAACTGGGAAGATGCAATCACCGTTTTCAATAAGTATAAGGACAGCCTTCTTTGTGTTATCTCCGATATGCGGTTTCCGAAGAACGGATCGATTCATGACACCGCCGGATTTGAGCTTCTTGAGCATATAAAGAAAGACTCGCCTAATATCCCGACTGTCCTTCAGTCAGCTGACCCGCAGAACGCAAAGTATGCCTTTACCCTTAAGTCCAATTTCATCAATAAGAATTCGGAAAGTCTGCTCCAGGATCTTAAATCTTTCATCAATTATTACCTGGGATTCGGGCATTTTGTTTACCGCGATAATAAAGGGCGCCAGATAGCAGTTGCTAAATCGATGAAGGAATTTGAAGCATACCTCGAGACTGTTCCTGAAGATTCGCTGGCTTACCATGCCATGAAGAACCATTTCTCATTATGGCTGATGGCACGCGGAGAAGTAAAGATCGCTAAGCTGATCAATCCCATCAAGGTTTCCGACTTTAACTCGCTCAGGGAACTGCGGGAGTTCCTCATCGATATAATCCGGAAACGTCGTAAGGAAGCTAATAAAGGGCGTGTTGTGACTTTTGAATCATCGGCAGTGATCGATGAAACAAATGTTGTCAGCCTCGCCGGTGGATCGCTGGGAGGAAAAGGACGGGGCCTTGCATTTATAAATACCCTTATATATAGTTTTGAGCTCGGAAGACTCCTTCCGGGAATAAATATAAAGGCCCCGGTGACAGCCATTATTGGTACTGACGAGTTCGACATGTTCATGGAGAGGAACCATCTCTGGGAAGTTGTGAAGGAAGAAAAGGATTTTGCAGTTCTACAGCGACGTTTCCTGGAGGGCAGCCTCAGCTATACCCTGGAAAAAGAACTAAGGGTATATCTTAAGAATGTTGAAAAGCCCCTGGCAGTGCGTTCATCAAGTCTGTTTGAAGATTCCCTGAGCCAGCCTTTCTCAGGTATCTTCGGGACCTACCTTTTGCCGAATAACCATCCCGATTTTGAGATGAGGCTCCGGCAGCTATCTGAAGCTGTAAAGCTTGTATTTTCATCTATCTATTCACGCAGCGCCCGTACCTATTTCGAAGCTATCAGCTATAAAATTGAATTAGAGAAAATGGCTGTTGTTATTCAGGAGGTGGCAGGAAACAGGTTCGGTGATGCTTACTATCCTCATATCAGCGGAACAGCACAGTCTTTCAACTTCTACCCTGTATCACACATGAAGCCACAGGACGGATTCGCAGTGATGGCGGTCGGACTCGGCCATTATGTGGTTGAAGGCGAAAGAGCATTCAGGTTCTCTCCGGCATACCCTGACCTCGATATCGTTTCTCATAACGACCTGTACCGGAACTCACAGGTACACTTTTATGCTGTCGATATGAATAAAAAGGACCTGAATCTTCTCGAAGGAGAGAATGCCGGACTGATCTCGCTCGATATCAGCGCTGCCGAGGAACATGGAACACTGAATCATTCCGCCTCAGTGATGAATCCCGATAATGACACCATTAATCCGGGCCTCGATACACCCGGCCCTAGAGTGGTAAATTTTGCCGACATCCTTAAATATAATTATGTCCCGCTGGCACCAACAATCAGGACGATATTAGATGTGGTAACAGAGGCCACCGGAAATCCTTCGGAAATAGAGTTTGCTGTCGATCTTAATAAGGACAAGGATGGGAATGCTTCATTCTACCTTCTTCAGATAAAACCCCTCGTTGGCAGCGGTGCAGGTTATGAGATAACCCCCGAGTCGATCGAAGGGGAAGATCTTATCATCGAATCGAAAAAAGCAATGGGCAACGGTATTATCGAAAACCTCAGCGATCTCATCTTTCTTGAACCCGCGAAGTTTGATAATCTCCAGACCCTGCAGATGGCTGAAGAGATCGACAGGATGAACGAAAAGATGCTCCGCGAGGGCCGGTCCTATATACTTGTTGGTCCGGGACGGTGGGGGACAAAAGATAAATTCCTGGGAATACCTGTAGTGTGGCCCCAGATATGCAATGCAAAGGTTATCGTTGAAATAGACCTTCCCGATTTTCACCTCGATGCCTCTCTCGGCTCACATTTCTTCCATAATGTCACCTCAATGAATGTCGGATATTTTTCCGTTAATGTGTCAGGCAACAGGGGTATTGTTAACTGGGACATTATTAATGATCAGAGTGTTATCGAGCAGGGAACATATTTCAGGCATATCAGGTTCGACAAACCGGTTATTGTGAGAATGGATGGGAAAAAAGGAATTGCGGTGATCTCTGTTAACAGAAAAAAAGAGCGTTTATGACAATTATAGACGGAATA
>JAKLFN010000150.1 GCA_022711195.1 Bacteroidota bacterium | reverse complement strand
ATCCGGCATCACAACAAAAATATTGACAGGTCTTGCGGCAGTCGGTCCTGGCCTCTTCCTGATCGGATATAACATAGGCACCGGCAGTGTGACTACTATGGCAATGGCAGGCGCAGAACACGGAATGGAATTGGCATGGGCCCTGGTTCTGTCGTGTATCTTTACATATATATTAATGGTAGCTTATGGTAAGACAACCATTGTAACAGGGCATACAGCATTGTTCAACATCAGGAACAACTTTCGCATAGGAAGGCCTTTAGCCATTTATATACTTATTGCACTTATAACAGGCGAAATTCTTGCCCTGATGGGAATTTTTGGCATTGTGTCTGATCTCCTCCAGGAAGGGAGCAGGATCCTCTTCGGAGGGAGCGGCATCAGCACTTTCTGGATAACAGCCTTTCTTGTGGTCAGCCTTTATGCGTTGTTATGGTTTGGCAAATACCAGACTTTTGAAAAATTTCTGGTCTTCCTGGTGATACTTATGGGATTATGTTTTTTTGTGGTTTTCTTCATGGTGAAGCCTTCTTTGTCAGCCATCATAAAAGGCCTGGTGCCAGGGATTCCAAACCAGGAAGGTGCTTTGCAGCTTATCGCTGCAATGGCAGGAACAACATGCTCAGCAGCAGTATTTATAGTCCGCAGTACAGTGGTGGCAGAAAAAGGATGGAAGATCTCCGATCTGAAAACAGAAAAAAGAGATTCTGCAGTGTCTGCTTCGATGATGTTTATTCTCAGCTTCGTCATTATGGCTGTTTCAGCCGGGACCCTTCATCTGATGGGACTTAAGCTCCATAACACAGTGGAAATGATAAGCCTATTCGAACCCCTGGGCGGAAAGATTGCAGCCTTCATACTGATCCTGGGAATTGCAGGAGCCGGAATCTCCACAGTGTTTCCGATAATCCTTATCGCTCCCTGGCTGATAAGCGATTATATGGGCAGAGAGAGAAATATTAAATCACCGTTATTTCGTATCCTGGGTGGAATCGGCATCTTATTCGGTTTCGGGATGCAGATTATAAAAACTACTCCTCCGCTGCTGATGGTAGGTTCACAAGCCTTCCAGGCACTTATCCTACCTGCAGTTGCGATCCCAATACTTCTTCTTGTCAACAGAAAAGAGCTCATGAAAGAACATTGTGCAGGATGGAAAATGAATACGGGAATCATAATGGTTATTATCTTCAGCCTTGTTACAAGTTATTTTGCAATAGTAGATTTTATGAAGTAAGGTGCGAAGGTACGAAGGTACGAGGTGCGCAGGTGCGAAGGTGCGTTAGGTTAAAGGAACAGAAAATATGAAGACAGGAATTTGTGGAAATAAAAATGAGCTGGGTCAATGTGCTGCGGCCAGGGGGGCTGAGTTTATCCGTGAAGCAATAATTAAAAGGGGAGAGGCGAACATTATTGTGGCTACTGGGGCATCGCAATTCGAAATGCTTGATGCCCTCGTAAAGGAAAAGGTCGACTGGACAAAAGTCACAGCTTTTCATCTCGATGAATATATAGGTATACCGGAAACACACCCTGCTTCTTTCAGGAAATATCTCAGGGAAAGGTTCGTCAGCCGGGTTCCACTCCGGCAGTTCCATTATATAAATGGCGAAGGCGATCCATCGGCAGAATGCAGGCGCGTCGGAGAGATCATAAAAAACCATCCTGTTGATGTTGCATTTGTCGGCATCGGTGAAAACGGGCATCTTGCCTTCAATGATCCTCCTGCCGATTTTGAAACCGTCGATCCCTATATTGTAGTTAAGCTCGATGACAACTGTAAGCGTCAGCAGATGGGAGAGGGATGGTTCCCGACACCAGACTCTGTTCCTGACCAGGCGATCAGCATGTCGATCAGCCAGATCATGAGATCAGAAGCGATCATCTGCAGCGTCCCCGACAGTAGAAAGGCTGAAGCTGTAAGGAAAACCCTTCAAGAACCTGTCTCTCCCGTTATTCCAGCTTCAATACTCCGGAACCATGAAAATGCCTGGCTCTTCCTCGATAAGGAGTCTTCAGTATTCCTGCCATCTCCCGGCACTAATACTGACGCATTACGCCTGACGCCTGACGCCTGACGCCTGACGCCTGACGCCATTCAAATTTATTTCATACCTTTATACCGGTTACGTAATCGCCCCGATTATGAGAAAGTTAATCAGTCTTATTCTTATCGTGGTTTCTCCTGCAACATTATTTTCGCAGAAGAGCGTAAAGGTTAATGGTACTGCCCAGGTAGAATTTCCTGATAATATGACCAGGCAGGAGGTACGAACCCATGCAAAGGAGCTTGCAACGATCGATGCACTCGAAAAGGCTTTCGGAAGAGTGGTCATCCAGGGAAATACAACATATCTTTCAAACACTCAGACAGGCAAACAAACTGAGACAAAATCTGTTTTCAACACAATCGCCAATACATCTGTAAAAGGCGAGGTTATCAGAGAGATCAGTGCAGTCTTTACCGACCTTACCGGCACCCGTTCTGTAGAGGGTAAGAATGAGACTTATGTCGAGATGCGGTGTGACATAGAGATAGAGGCACGTGAGGTGACTACCCCTCCTGTGAATTTCACCGCATATACTCTCAGGTGTACTGAAGACAGATGCCGCACGACAGATTTTAAAGTTGATGATCCTCTTTATTTGTTCTTTTCATCACCATCAAGCGGATATATCTCTGTTTTCCTCGATGAGGATGGAAATACCCAGTGCCTCTATCCATATCCGTCAATGCCGGCAGAGTTTGAAGGTGGCGTACCTGTGGCAGCAGATAAAAAATATATCCTGTTCTCCGACAATCCGGAATTCGATTATTTTCAGGGAAAGAAGTACGTAACCCCATACCTTCTATATACAAACTCGGAGAGGAGTATTAACAGGCTCTTTATAATATTTTCAAAACAGCCTTTAAACAAACCATCACTTTCGGATGTACAGGTTGTTGAAGGCGGCTACAAACTTCCCAAATCACTGAAGTCGGAAGATTTCCAACGCTGGCTTAATAAATACCGCAGCTACGAGAAGGTTAATGTGGAGGTGGATTACATCGATATTACTATTTCAAAATAAAATCATTTTTACCACAAAGTAGTACAAAGTGCACACTAAGGAACCCAAAGAATTATCAATGCCGGATACTTTGTGAACCTTTGTGAAATCCTTAGTGTCCCTTTGTGGTTAAGGTTTTCTTACCTGAATATTATCTCCTGTTATTTTTTTCTGAAGAAGATAAAATCACCTCCCTGGTCGCCGGCATTTTTTATGGTTCCAAACTGCGGAATCAGGTCAGCTTCCCTGACAATCCCTGGTTTTATGCTGAAGAATAATTTTTCGGCAGGAAGGTATTTTTCAGTGTTCGATGAAAGCTGGCCGATAAATGATTTTACGAAAACACTTTCATCGGGCACTTCTGTCAGATCACCGCTGGTCATCGCCTTCTTGCTTGTTTTCAGGTATTTTTCTGCCAGCGTCTTTTCCTCCTCAGGCTGGAATGCCCTGGTCCTGAAGATGCTTCCTCCGAAACATGCATCAGCGATAACCAGGGTGTGGCGTGCTTTGCTGCGGCTTACATAGGCAGTAATAATACTGTTCATCAACCAGTTATCAAGTATCCTGGCAGCAGCATCGGAGGGCAGCCAGTACCCCATTGAGGTTTTTTCATTCCAGGTTCCGTGACCGGCATAGAACACCAGCAGATTATCTTTCGGTGTAATTACATTATCTAGTGAGTCGAGTGTATTTATTATTCTGCCTTTTGACGGATTTTCAAGCAGCAAAACATTCTTATTCTCAAAAGTGTAGAAACCAGTAAGTACATCGACGACTTTCCTGGCATCGAATACCGGGTAGAAAAGGTCAGGCATAACAGGATCGGAGTATTTGCTGACACCGATCACAACAGCGTAATTCTTGCCTTGTTCCCTGAGCGTGCTGGTCTCTGCGAACAAAGCAGAATCAGCAGTCTCTTCAGGATCGGGTTCGGGACTTATGAGGTTGAAGATCACATAGTCGCGAGTCCATCCGGCACAGTTCTTAGCTTCCACGGCTATTATGTTTTCTCCTTCGTCGAGGGCCACCCTGGCCATGAATTCTCCGTTCTCAGAATAGTGTGATTCCTGCCCGCTGACGGCAATGACTTCTATGGCGCAGTCAGATTTTACTGTACCCCTGATAATTGCAGTTGCTTCATCAGTGTTGTTGGATTTTGACAAAGGCTGGGTGATTGACAGTACCGGTTTTTTAGCTGTTGAGGGCGCTTCGGGCTTAGGCCTGGGAGCGAGGTTCAGAGTGTAGAGACCGATATTCGCTGATCCTGCAAGCGGGATCTCCTCTTCCCTGAAACCATCCTTCATGATTGTCGCAGAACCTGCACTGTAATTCGGCTGTGCATCGAGCAGGATTGTAACACCGGCCTTATTTATTGCATTCAGGCGTGTACAAAGGTCCTTTAGGGAGAACATATAAAAGGTCTCCTCATCAGATACGTCAACCGGAATAATCCAGGTATCACTTTTACGCTCATCAGTAAAGAGTTTTCCGCGATAGTAGAAAATGATCTTTGCATTACCGGGCAGGTCTCTCTGAAGCTTGGTTATTGCCAGCTTGATGTGTGTGTTAAGAGCGTCGGGATAGAATTGAATATTTTCGGGCAAAACACCGAGCTTTTTTATCAGCGTCTGCTGGAATCGTTCAGCCTCCAGTATCGCAAGTTCTTCATTCCCGACATATACCGGAGAGTACGACTGGTAATCTTCATTTGCGATTATAATGGCATATGTATTCTTTCCATAGCCTTTTCCTTCGAGCAATGATATGATATTTTCCTGTGCGCTGAGAGTGGCAGTGGAGATGAAGAAGATCAATAAGATCAGGGTTCTTTTCATGAAGTGATCACAGATTGCTGGTCATCAGTTTTTCGAGCTTTTCTTCGTTAAGCTTCAATTTTGTTTTTAGTTCGTTCCTGATGACCTTCTTTGCCACTTCCATCGACTGTTTTGTATCATAGAAGAGTCTCACCTGCACTTCTGTCTTATCCTTACCAATATTTCTGAAAAGCTTGAAAGTAGGATCGACATAACCCAGTTCGACGGCTATCTGGTTTTTTGCTGAAAGTGCCACCTCAGTAACTGTTGCAGCCTCCTGTGTTGACAGCTGTGCATTACCGACGTTTGCCGAGATGAGGGAGTTCATTTTGCTTTCTATCATGCCGGCAAGCTGGAGTTTTGCCAGTTCAATGGCCTGCATCTCTGCAGCCGACTTTGTTTCGGCAACCGCATTGCCATCGGCATAGATATACCTGGGATTGCCATTCTCATCAATCATCAGCTGTTTCATCCAGGCATTTTCAACAATCCTGTCAAGAGGTACTGATCCCGGCGCCACACCCCAGCCTTCTTTCTGCATTTTCTTTGCTTCTTTAGTTGCCTCTTTGGAAGCCTTTTCGGCCAGTGTCGGGTTTAGTCCTGAGGGTGTCTG
>JAKLFN010000015.1 GCA_022711195.1 Bacteroidota bacterium | reverse complement strand
TAATCTTTCGTTTAATACATCCAATTTGTATCATTCTCTCTAACATCTTTAATTCGAAATAGATCAATGCTTTTATAAGCATACTTGGAAGCGTCCTGTCATAATCAATTTGTATGGAATCATGCTTTTCTCAAATTGGAACATCCCCAATATTAAAACTAGTAGAATCTCGTTTATAGTTTATCTCTCATCCTGTTTTACGTCAGCACAATGTCTAAGACGAGGGGCAATCCTGTGGGAGTAGTAAAAGGCTTATAGAATAACAGGTATAATGCAGCAATATATCATAGTACAATATCATAATATCGCTCCAATTTCATGACTGATAGAAAGATAACAATACTCTTAGGACAGGCAATTCGTGAAGGCAAATACCTTAACATCACTTACAAAAACCAAGATGAGGAAATTAAGCCTTTCTGGATCAGTATTTTGAATATTAATGCTGACGATGAGCTTTATGTTAACATGTTCAATGTTACAAAAGATGAGCCTATTAAAGATGGAAAGATTTTCATCTCAAGGATTCAGACAGCTGAGATCCTGAAATTTTCACATTACGATGTTTCTGACAAATTGATAAAGAAGATTGATGAGGATGAGAGTTTGCAGAAATATGATTTTGACAGATATGATAATAATGTATTAAATTATTATTTAGAGTGTTACAAGGCAAATACTGATCGCTTCCTGCACAAGACACATTTAATTCCGGATCTGGATATTCATGAATTGGAGAATCAAAATCCATATCTCCTCTCAGAGAAGCAACAAAAACACATAATAAAAGAAATCTACAGGAATGATTACAAAACTTTCTATGATTACGAACTTGCCATTTGCGAATTCTCAATAGACCTGGAATCAAAAGGTAAATTTGTTGTTGCATTCAGAAAGTTAATGTTTGACCCAGTTGCGAAAACTCTTATTATCGGGTCCACAACAAATTTTAATTCAATCTTTTACATCAATGACACAAAATATTCACTGTCATATTATATCGATTTAAGTCCCATCGACTTTGAGACGTCATACCGCGAAGATGCCAATGGCACTATAAAGTTATTGGCGGATAATTTCAGGTCAGGGGAGTTACCAAACACCAGGCCGGAAATTGTCGTTTTGGGATACCGACAAATAGAAATATCTGACATTTACGATGAAATAAATTCCGAGCATGCAAAGAATGAATTGCAGATTCCTTTGAAAGCGTTCTTCCAGAATTTATCCTTGCTTGACAGGAAAAACAGAACAGAACCACATATCGTCCTTTATGATAATAATGTCAACATAGATCAGCTTCGAACCATTTATAATTCATTAAAGTACCCTGTTACTTATGTCCAGGGACCTCCGGGCACTGGGAAAACTCAGACCATCTTAAACATTGTTGTTAATTGCCTGGTAAACAACAAAACTCTACTGATAACGTCAAACAATAATATTCCTATTGACGGGATAAAGGAGAAATTGAACCTCAGGAAATATAAGGACAAAGAGATTCTCTTTCCGATTATTCGCCTGGGTAACAACAAGCTGGTTGCAGAAGCATTGAAAAGGATAAAATTCCTGTATGAATTTGAAACAAAGGATGTCCCTAGAGAAGAATTGCTGTTCAATCTGAAAGAAAAATCAAAAGAAAACAACCTAAGACTGCTTGAGAAATTAAAGAACTATGAGGACAGAATTGATTTGGAGCAGAACCTGGATTTTTTATCCGGATTATCATCAAAAGGCAGTTATTGGCTGCTTGATCAGGAAAAAAAGAAACTTGAAGAACGATTAAATCAGATTCCTGAAACTACTGACGCTAACGTTAAAGGAATCTTTGACGTAATCCAGGGTAATTACCAGTTGCTTCAATATTTTTACTTCGAGTCATTAAAATACATTAAACGCTTAAAAAGCAAAGATTACAGTGATCTGGCCGGAATCCTGAATAATCAGGACGAAAACGAGCAGGTAAAGGAATTTAACAAGTGGATTACAGACGACAAGAACCTGGAAAAATTTACCAAAGTATTTCCAATTATCCTCACAACGAACATTTCAAGTCGCAAGCTTGGGAGGACATTCAAATTTGATTTACTGACTATTGACGAAGCCGGTCAATGTGATATTGCCACAAGCCTGATCCCGATTTCAAAATGCTCAAACATGGTTTTAATTGGCGACACAAACCAGCTGAAGCCAATTGTGGTTTTTGAGGAGAACAAAAACAAACGGTTAATGAAGCAATTTGAAATTGATGAACGATACGACTACTACAACAATTCTATACTCTCTGTCTATAAAAGCATTGACAACATTTCACGGGATATACTATTAAGCTATCATTACCGCTGCGGGAGAAAGATTATCGATTATTCCAACATGAGATTTTATGAAAGCAAGTTGAATCTAGGCGAAATTAAAATCCCCGGAAATGTAAAATTACTGGATGTTAATAACGTAAACCAAACACAGCGGAACTCACAAATAGAAGAAGCCAAAGAAATTGTCAATTACATAAAAGAGAATAATTTATCTGACGTCTTTATCATTACACCCTTCAGGAACCAGGAGTATGTCATCAACCACTATCTAAACGAAGCGAAAGAGAAGAAGGAAATCTATGAAACTGTAAGCTGCGGAACAATCCATAAGGTCCAGGGACAAGAAAACAAGACGATTATCATTTCTACAGCAATCTCGAAAAGAACCGCTCCAAAAACCTACGACTGGATCAAGAATAACAGTCAGTTAATAAATGTCGGAGTCACAAGGGCAAAGGAAAACCTAATTGTTGTAACAGACAGAAAGGCAATTGATATTATCTCAAAAAAGAATGACGATTTATACGCATTGATTGATTACGTAGAAAAAAACGGGACAGTGCATGTTCCTCAAAGTGTGGCTAATAAATTCACCATCGGATTCTCTAATGATTCAAAGTTTGAAAATGAGTTCTACTCAACAATGTATCATTATTGCTCAATTGCCGGTGGCCGGTTTAAGAGAAATGTCAAAGTCATTGAGGTGTTCCCGGAAGAAAAGAATAATCCAATTGTCAATAAGAGAGAATTTGACGGAGTACTTTACAATGGGAACATTCCTGAAATCGTGTTTGAGATAAACGGTAGAGAACATTATACAAAAAAGAATCGAATCAAGTCGGATGAGATAAAAATGAAGTTACTGAGATCCAAGAATATAAGGTTGATATTGATTCCAAACCAATATGTAAAGCATTACGAATTTATCCGGGAACTGATAAGCAAGTTCAAGGGTGATGGTTATCAAAAATCACTGTTTGACGGTTACGATTCAACGAACTGACAAGTGCATTTAATTGAACTATTTGAACCTGTTCCTTTATAACGACCGGCAGTTGCCTTTATCCCGATTGCATTTGCTTTTTCGAACCATTCCCTGGTCGAAATTCTATAACTGTGCAATACTGCCTTACTTTTAATTGTGGCGAATTTGCCATAATTAAACAATTGCTCCTTTAGTTTCAATTCCTTACTTCGGAGATATCCGGAATATATTTGTCCTGCCTGATTTTTAAATCCCTCGAATTCGAGGGTATTTAAATCCGGATTATTCAATTGTTTATTCCGGTGAAATTGACCCCTCATTCCGGTTAATTTGGTCCGGAATAAACAATACCCTCAAAGAAGGGCATTGCTGGATGAACTTGACAAGTTTTAAACGCATACAACGGCCTGCATCGCGGGTCGCCTGTGTGTAGTCAACCTGCCATCATCCGGCAGAAATCCTTCACGTGCATTCTCTGTATGCCCTGATAAGATGAGGTTTCGTTCAGCTCATCCATCGTTACCACATATTTGGGGTAATTGTCGCTGATCCCAAGCAGATTTCCGAATTCACGCTGTGCCGTCTCAGGCTTTTCAAGAAGATATGCAACCTGAACATAAATCCGCTCTCCTCCCCGACTGGCAATGAAGTCAATTTCCTTGCCGTTTTCCGATCCAACCGTCACCTCATAGCCGGCAGTCCTGAGATGAAGAAAAACGATGTTCTCCAGCATTTTATGAACATCAGCCAGATTATATCCTGCAATGACATTCCTGATTCCGGTGTCACCGAAGAAGTATTTCTCTCCTATTTCAAAGAGTCTCTTCCCCCGGATACCTGTTCGCCTCACCCTATGTATCATGAAAGAGGATTCAAGGTATCCGATATAATCTATCACTACCTGTGTTGAAATATTTATGTTCTGTGATTTCAGATATTCGCTGATTTTTTTTGCGGAAACGATGCTTCCTGTATTATCGGCAAGAAAAAGAACCAGACTCTCAAGAAATTTAACATTCCGCACATTATACCTTGCCACCACATCCTTCAGCAGAATGGTGCTATAAATAGTATTAAGATACTCATTGACAACATTTATGTCAGTTCCAAGATGAATCAGATAGGGAAGACCTCCTTCACGCAGGTATGTCCTGAATGAATCCGGGGAATCATCATCATCGCGAAACATCAGGTATTCGGAATAACTCAGGCCATACACCCTTATCTCAATGTAACGCCCCGCCAGAAGAGTTGCCAGCTCACCTGAAAGCAGCCTTGCGTTACTACCGGTACAGTAGATGTCAAACTTCTTCCTTGTGGACAGGTCTCTCAACGCTACTTCAAATGAATCAATCTCCTGGATCTCATCAATGAATAACGCAACCTTCCCTTTTCCCTTTGAATGAAGGCCAACATATTCAAGAAGCGTGACATGGTCAGTGATCGGGGCGAACTCATGCTGCTCCTTATTAATGAAAATAATGTGGGTGTCGTGGTCTTTCTCCATTATGAGATCCCTTACCTGCATCAGCATGCAGCTCTTACCCACCCTCCTCTGGCCGGTAATTACCTTTATCAGACTCTTGCCGATATAAGGCTTTATTCTGTCAATATACAAAGGCCTCTCAATGTAGTCTTTCATTCTTCAATCTTATCTTATGCTTTTGCAAATATAATACCTTTCGTCAATTATATCTTATGTTTAATGCTATTTATTTAAATTCGTCAATCATGCTGTTCATTTATACCATTTTGAAGCCTGTCGACTGCTTTGCCATGAAATCCAACAACTGTATCTTTACTCTACGATGGACTTCAAAGACAGGTTGATTGAGCATTACGGTTTTACCCAAAGGGACTGGAATGAGACCGTCAGTCGCTACCGGCCGGAGACACTGCAGGCCAGATCACTGTTCCTGGAGAAGGGACAAATTGCTACACGAATCGCCTACCTGCGGTCGGGAATGATGCGGTCATTCTTCTATGACGACAGGGCAAACGAGATCACCACCCACTTCTTCAAAAAGGGCTCGGTAGTGATCTCAATGAAGAGCTTCAACGACCAGGTGCCGTCAAGGGAATACATAATCGCCATCGAGGACTGCGAGATGGACGTGATCACTTATGACCGGATGCAGGAGCTGATACGCGTGGTGCCGGCATGGCGGCAGATAGGCAAAGACGTGGACGAGGCAATGTACAACTCCCTAATGAACCGTTCAATACAACTCCAGACCCTCACAGCATCGGAACGGTACGAGCTCTTCATCAAAAAACACCCTGACATCCTGCAGAAAGTCGCACTGAAACATATCGCATCCTACCTCGGCATCGACATCGCCACCCTCAGCAGGATTAGAAAATCGATCTGAGCCCTTTTTTTGACTTTTGTCAAACAACGCTCCCAAACCGGTGGGGTAACTTTGCCTTATCAACAAATCAAACTACAACAGCTATGGAAAGGATGAAGATTCTTGTTATCGGCGCCAGCGGGCTGCTGGCGGGTCCCGTTATCCGCAAACTGGACGAAAGAGGGTATGACCTGCGACTCTTCTCGAGGTCGGTGAAACCGTCGATGTTCGTCAATGACTATGAGATCGCACAGGGCGATGTATTCAACGTGGCAGACCTTGAGAAGGCAGTGACCGGGTGCGATGCTGTGCATATTTCACTCGCCTCGGCGGACGATGTGAAAGCGGTCTCGAACATTCTCGAAGTCTCGAAGAGGAACGGTGTCAGGAAGATCAGCCTGATCTCGGGATGCACCGTGGCGGAGGAGAACCGGTGGTTTAAGTTCACGGACGACAAGTTCAGGACGGAACAGATGATCATGCAGAGCGGTCTTTCGTGGTATATCTTCCGGCCTACATGGTTCTTCGAGTCGCTGCCCATGTTCGTCCGGAACGGCAAGGCTTCTGTCCTGGGCAGGCTGACAGACCGGTATCACTGGGTGGCTGCTGACGACCTGGGCACAATGGTGGCAGCCGCCTATTCAACCCCCGGGGCGGGGAACAGGATCTATTATGTCTATGGTCCGGAGAGATACACAATGAAGGAAATGCTTGAGAAATACTGCAGCGCCCTCCATCCGGAGATAAAGAGTGTCGGTGAGACTCCCCTCCTGCCCCTGAAGATCATCGCCTTCCTGACACGAAACAGGCAGCTGAAGTTCGCAGCCTCGCTCTTCGGGTATTTTGAAAAGGTGCATGAGCCGGAGGTGCCAGAAGCTGACCTTGCCCTGCTGGGAAGGCCGGCAACAGATTTTGACACCTGGGTCAGGTCCAAGAAATAAATCATGGAGAAAAGGACCAGTTCAGGGACCGTAGTGACCGGTTCGGCGAGGGAAGGGCATGGCTCCGGGAAGAGTGGGTTCACCCCTGAAAGGATCGGTTCAGGCACCGGAATGGATGGTACGGCAAAGAAAGAACATACCTCCGGGAAGAGGCGATTACCATTGTTAGGGGAAAATGCGTCGTTGAAGAAAGGATATACTTCAGAGAGGATCAGTTTCAACAGGAAGATGGTGGCGGCGTCGGCAGCCGTCACCGCCAGGAAAAGCACGATCCATTCGCTCTGCGCCGCAGATGTGACCCTCCCGAGGCAGATGATGCGGGAGCACCAGGAACGCACCGGCGAGAAGCTGTCGTTCACGGCATATATCGTTTACTGCCTGGCACAGGTGGTGAAGGAGCATCCTCATCTCAACACCTTCAGGCGGGGGAACAGGCTCATCACCCTCGACGATGTCACCGTCAGCGTGCTGGTGGAGCGTGAGATCTCCGGGGAGAGGGTCCCCGAGCCGCTGGCGATAGAGGCGGCACAGAGCCTCACCTTCCGTGAGATCAATGACCTGATCAGGTCAGCGCGGGCCCGCAGCGAGTCATCCCTGGGAGGTTTTTCCGGCATGACATGGATACGGCATATCCCTGGTTTCCTGCTGAAGGCTTTCGTCCGTCTCGCCGACAGGAACATAAGCCTTGCGAAGCGGTACGGCAAGGTTGCAGTGACAGCAGTGGGGATGTTCAGTCGCGAGCCGGTATGGTTCATCCCCCATGGCAGCGGGACGGTGCTGATCACTGTAGGAAGCATAGAGAAGCGGATGGTCTTTACCGGCGAGGGGCATGAGGAGCGGGAGTTCCTCTGCCTGACCGGTTCTTTTAACCATGATATTGTAGACGGTGCTCCGGCAGCACGGTTCATGAACCAGCTCCTCGGGACGCTGAAGAGCGGGATGGGGCTATTCCAGTTTCCTGATTGTCTTATGAGCAAGGAGTGATTTCATCTGCATAATTGCAATCTGGTTCAGCTGCTTCAGCCTTTCACCCTGGGAAAGTCCCTGCTGTATCATTACTGCGTTGATACTCTCAAGATTTGATAATACGACCAGTTGCTCAAGGGAGGCATGATCACGTACATTGCCAGCTTCCCCGGGATTGGCTGATCTCCAGTCTGCAGCAGTGAGGCCAAACAGTGCAACATTCAAAAGATCAGCCTCACTGGCATACGTCAGGCTCATCTGTTTCCCGGAGACCTCCTGAGGAATAAGGTTTTCCTTAATGGCATCGGTATGGATATGGTAATTAATTTTAGCAAGAGTTCTCTGCAGGTTCCATTCAAGTTTCAAACGACTATTTTCATCCTCTTTTAGTCTCTGGAATTCTCTGATCAGGTAAATCTTAAACTCTGCGCTTATCCACATGCCAAATTCAAAAGCAATGTCCTTATGAGCGTATGTTCCTCCATAACGACCGGCAGTTGCCTTTATCCCGATTGAATTTGTTTTTTCGATCCATTCCCTGGCTGAAATTCTATAACTATGCAATCCTGCCATACTTTTAATTATGGCGAATTCGCCATAATTAAAAAGGGGGTTGTTTATGCTCTCCCAGATACCCAGGTACTCGACCGTGTTTCGGTTCCTGAGCCAATCCGAAATGAAGAAATCACCTTCCTTGGCTTTTATCATATCAGTGAGTGAAATGTAATCCTCATTCTGATACTCAATAATGCTTACAGAAATATTTCTCACAGAAATAGTCCTTTTCCTGACCATGGCAATGCGTTTTTGTTACAACTAATACAGCGAGACCTTTAAGGTCAGAGACAAGTAAATTTAATGAAAATTCCATCAATCTCAGACAGATTTCTCATGCAATTATCAGATAGTTTGAAAGTAAACACAATCCATCTCTGTTGATGGAAACCAGAATGCAATAAGGCGGTTTTTGGTGCCCTGGTGCCGGTGTTTCCGGGAATGAAGTTAGTGACAACAGAGTCTGCGTTCAACGCGGACCAGAAAATCATTCCACCAGTATCCTTGTTGAGCCTGCCCCCAGGATAGCACTTCGTGTTAGGTTCAGACAATCAACTCCCTGCAGTTATGCCTGCGGCAGAAGATCCACCAGTGAATGCGGGACCGCGGATAGTAACCGGCCAGGCTTAGCCTTCCGCTGAGTGCCTTCCCTGCAGATGCCAGCTCAGAATATTTCTTTATGTTTTTAAGCTGCCTTTTCATCATAATTCTGTTTACGAGGGAAAAAGCAAAGAAGAAAAACCGGGAGAGAGCATTGCGCCTGATGTACCCGGAGATTTTGCACCACAATGTGGCTTCATGTCCATTCTCTTCTATCCTGTATTCCATGTGCAGGCCCCGCAGACACAGGCTGAATGGCGGATTGACCGGCTCGCAGTACCGGCAGGCTATAAAGGAGTCCTCCTCAAATGCAGAAACATGAAATGCAAGCAGGAAATGGGTGTTGATCCTGAGAGGCGGAAGATTTTCAATTATAAAAGAGGGCGATTTCCGCCTGCCGTTATCGATAAAGTCGTAACTGTAGGGAGCAACCCTCAGCTGTGTCAGCCATATGAAAATATCATGAGCACAGGCCTCTATGCCGATGCTCCTCACCAGGTTCCTGCGCATCGCACCCGGGACATCAGGCAGGGAATCAATCGAAAATGATGGCACAGATTAACTCCTTATTATCTGGATTGCCAGCCTGTCGAACACTTTGCCCGACAACTTCTTCAGCGGATTCAGCTTTACCGGATAGAAATAATCCGATTCAAACCAACCCTTGTCGCGGAAGTAAGTATAGTCGCGACAGCTGTCATCCAGCATCTTATACATGCTGGTCCTTGCCATCCTGAATATCATTAACCACCACAGTGACGGTGAGGGGTATTCATGTTTTACAAGCTGTGCATGGAATTTTTTGCTCTGCTCGTCTATTGTGCTGTCAAACGCTTTCTGTGATTTCCCGGTCATCGGCTCCAGGGTCTTGATACAACACCCTTTGACGACATTAAAGCCCAATCCCCTGCCTGTGAAGTCGAGGTATCTTACTATTTTCTCTCCCTTCCCGATCCCCTGGACGACGATGCTTGAAAATGTTTTCCCGAAGAAATCGGGACGGTGAAAACCAAACCCGAGCCTGTCGAGGAAAACCTTCATCATACCCGAGACCTGAAAGGAATAGTTGGGTGATGCAAAAATCACCCCGTCAGAATCCTTCATCTTTTCAATCAACTTATCCCGGTCATCCTTATGGGGACAGAATTCCTCCCCCTTGTCGAAGCAGATCCTGCAACCCCTGCAGGTTCCGATGTTGTACTCGCTTAACCGAACCATCTCATACTCCACATTGCCCATCGTCTGCAGGTTCTGCAGGAATTTTTCGCAGGCATTGTATGAATGCCGCTTTCTTCCGCTTCCGATAAATGCTGTAACTTTCATAATCTGGTACTTCTTATAGGTCTGTATACTAATTGGTTCCCCCTGTCAGATGAACAAAGTTACGCCATGTAAACAAGTGCAGAAAAATTATTTTCAATTGAAGAGCCATTTTAAGCCGGCCAATGGCTGAAATGCCTCAGTGAGAGACATTCGTCTTCATTTTTTCGGGATGACAATCGCGGCATTTTCCGGAAGTTTCATAACTTGCTGCTTAACAAATTCAATAATCATGAGCAGTGAAAATCAGTCAATCCACGAAATCGACTACGGTCTGATCTGTGAGTATTTCTCAAATTTTGAAAGACAGGGGCCCGGCAGTCCGGAGGTGACTAAAAAGGCTTTGAGTTTTATCGACAATCTCACGAATGACTCGGTGATTGCCGATATCGGCTGTGGCACAGGCGGGCAGACGATGGTTCTGGCGCAGAATGCACGGGGAAGGATTACAGGGATCGATCTGTTCCCGAAATTCATCGAGCTGTTTAATGCCAATGCCGGGAAACTGAATCTTCAGGACAGGGTTAAAGGGATTACAGGTTCGATGGACAAACTTCCTTTCGGGGATGAGGAGCTGGATCTGGTCTGGTCTGAGGGGGCAATCTATAATATCGGGTTTGAGCGGGGCCTGAAGGAATGGAGAAAATTTCTGAAAAAGGGAGGATATATTGCAGTTTCCGAGAGTTCATGGTTCACCGAAGAACGGCCGGAAGAGATAAACAGGTTCTGGATGGATGCATATGCTGAGATTGACACAATACCGAGGAAGGTTGACCAGATGCAGAAAGCCGGGTATGTTCCGGTTGCTGCTTTTATCCTGCCGGAAGAGTGCTGGACGGTTAATTACCATGAACCCCAGGCTTCGATACAGGAAGCATTCCTGAAAAAGTATCCGGGGAATAAAGCTGCCGAAGATCTTGTTGCTTTCCAAAGGCATGAAGTTCAGCTATATGACAAGTACAAGGAGTATTACGGCTATGTGTTTTACATAGGGAGGAAGATTTAGCGGCATGGTCAGGTAATTCCGAAGAGGTGCATTTTCACTCCAATCTCCCTCTTCAAGAAGAACAGCTGCCTGAATACGTATTCTTGCAGCCTATTTTTTTGACTATCTTCAGCCATGGGTTTATGGAACAAATAAAAAGCACTCAAGTCATGAAAACCAGAAGATTATCATTAGTATTCGGACTTCTCGTCCTTGCCACCGGCAGCGCCATGTCACAAACGGCAGGCAATTCTGTCACTGATCTCCTCCTCTCTGCATGGTCGCCACGCAATTACACCGAGGTGGCCGTTACCGACCAGCAGATTGATATGATTCTGCAGTGCGGGATCAAGGCGCCCAGCTCGCGCAACGGACAACCATGGCACTTCACGGTGCTTAAGAATGAAGCAATGATAAAGGAGATCATCTCCAATATAACACCCGGCAATGTGATCATAATCATCTCAGGCAAAGTGTCACAGTCGGGCTCCACACCCGACTTCGACTGCGGGCTGGCAACACAGAACATGTTCGTGGCTGCCACCTCCATGGGCCTCGGGGCAAGGATTTATGGCGGTCCCATTGCCGCAGCCAGGGAAAAACGGGAGGCACTGCAGATACCGGAAGGATTCACCCCTGTCATAATGCTCCGTGTGGGTAACATAGAGAAAGGCACTGACGCCGTCACCGGTGCATCTCCCCGCAAGTCAAAAGAGGAGATTGTCAACTGGGTCAGGTAACTTTGTAAGACATTTTCAAATGGCGTGAAAATCCCTGTCAACAGGATTGTCTACAACTGCATTCTCCAGATGGAAATCAAGGCCAGGAAGAAATGGAATACATCCTTATTATAGGAACTTTCGAAGCCCTGTTTCTGCTTCTGCTGCTGCTCGGGAAAAAGAACAAATCACTTCCGGATTATTTTCTTGCGGCAATCTTCGTGTTATACGCTATCAGCATCGGGGGCGTTTATCTCGAATTACAAAACTTCAGCCACAATTTCACATATTCCGCAATAATCAGTACAAGCTGGGTATTCCTCTTCCTTCATGGTCCGGCGCTGTGGTTTTACATCAGGAGCTTATCCGATCACGAATTCAGATTCAAACCCCTGTACCTGCTTCACTTCGTACCTTTCATCTTCTTTTCGGTCTTCCACTATTTCAATTTCATCAATCTCACTGTTCCTGAAAAGATCAGGTTCCTTGAAAATGACCTGTTCAAGGAATCGGTCTCTTATAAGATAACAGTTATGCTGATTGGGGTGTCCACCATCAGTTACAATATATGGGCTCTCAACCTGATCAGGAGAAGGCGGGACAGATTAATGCAGCATTACTCGAAAATTGAAGACATCGACCTCGGTTGGCTCAGCGCACTCACAATTGCCACGCTGATAAGCTACTCAGTCAACGTGACCCTCTTCAACCTTGACATGATCTTCCATTTCGCGACCTACAATTTCCTGATAATCTTAACGAATGGTTTTGCATCGGTATACATCCTTTTCCTGGGTTACTTCGGGATACGGCAGGGTAATATCTTTATAAACCAATCGAAAGAAATACAGAAATCAGGCGTTAAATCAGCTTTAACTGAGGCTTCATCTCCCGTCAAAAACACAGACGATGCCTTTATAAAAACTCTCACCCGGGATATGGAGGAGAAGCAGCCATACCTTGATCCGGATATTACAATCTCCAGGCTGAGCGAGATGCTGAATGTCAAAGTCGAGTTCCTTTCAGAGGTGCTCAACGCCCGGCTTAACCAGAATTTTTTCGATTTCATCAACAGGTACAGGGTAGGTGAATTTAAAGAGCAGTGCGTTTTAAAGGCAAACAGCCATCTCTCCATAATGGGCATCGCCTATAACTGCGGATTTAACTCAAAAGCTTCATTTTACAGGGCTTTCAGGAAGTTCGAAGGGATGTCCCCAAGTGAATATATCGGGAAAGTCTCATAAAAAGTGGGACTCCTTTTTCCAAAAAGTGGTACTTCCAGGATAACCGGTGAGACTACGGCCTAATGCCAGTACGGTACTTTTGTCGCGAACAATTTCAATTACCGAAGATGGACAGAGCAGCAATTATTCTTATCAGAGTTATATCAATCCAGGCGAGTAACCTCCTGCTGGTAGTCAGGCATTTAATTTATGGCCAGTAAAATATGGATACCTGGTTTAATCAAGCGCATTGAAATGATACATGAAGAGACCATGTTAAGGATTGTCAAGTATGCTGTGAAGGCTCCTTCATGTCATAATGCACAACCATGGAGATTCAAGATCAGGAATGACACAATATGCCTGTTGCCTGACTTCACCAGGGCGTTGCCTGTTGCCGATAACGATAATCATTCTTTATATATAAGCATGGGGTGCGCCCTGGAAAACATGATTCTTGCGGCGCATGAATTCGGTTATGATACAGAGGTTGAAATCACGGGCAATGGAAATAATCCGCAAATCATTGTTGCGCTTCATGATGAACCCGAGGGGGTCAAACCGGAGTTGTTCGATTATATTTTAAAACGGCAGGCAAGAAGGAATAAATACAGAAATGATAAAGTGCCTGACAACCTGATAAGTGAACTTTTTAATGATCCTGATGATGAAGGTGTCTCGACAAAGCTGTTTCTCTCGGGAAATGAGATGAGGGAGATGATCCCTTACATTTCTGAAGGCACCAGGCTGCAATTCAGCAACAAGGCATTTGTCGACGAGTTGGTTGGCTGGGTACGGTTCAGTGAGAAGGAGGCAATGCTGAAAGGTGATGGTATCCGGGCAGGCGCGATGGGTTTACCAAATACGGGAAGGCTTATCGGAAAGATAATAATGAAGTATTTTATCTCTGCCGAAATTGAGGCCAGGCGTATGGAGGAGCTGGCCCGGGCTTCTTCAGGATTCGCTCTCTTCATGGCAGAGAAGAACGACCCGTACCACTGGATAAGACTGGGCCAGGCTTTTCAGCGCTTCGGCCTTAAGGCGGCAAAATACCAGGTCAGTCATTCTCATCTGGATATGCCCTGTGAGGAGATGGAGGTACGTGATAAACTTATTAACCACTTGCAGCTGAAAGACCTGACGCCGTTGCTGCTAATCCGGTTTGGTTATTCGGGACCAATGCCATACTCATTCAGGAGAAGTTTTTATAAATTGCTTGATCCATGAATAGAATTGCAGATTCCCCTGTCCTGATTTTCCTGGCTACGTTTGGCCTGTCATGGGTGTTCTGGACGTCTCCTGTACCGGGCACTGCAGGAATCCTCGCAGATATCAGGACGGAAAAACCTGTCCCCCGGCCGGAGGTCTTCATAGTCGGATCCATTCATTCCATGCATTATAACCCTGACTACCATTATTCAATTAATGACCTGCTGGAGCAGATCATTGCCTTGAAGCCTGACGTGGTTTGCGGGGAGATCGCCCCTGAGGCATTTGAACATATAACTGAAGGCTACTTCCCACCCGAGGCAGCCTTACTGGCAGAGATGGCACCTGAGCTTCATTACCGGTTCGTCCCGGTCGACTGGCGGCTGGATTATGCCACCCAGTCGAAAGCGGACAGCATTTATCCGGAATCGGTGAAGGAGAAACTGGCACCTTTCGGAAGCACCTATTTCGCCAGGATGAATGAATCAGCCAGCCAGTCTATGTATGATGCAGTACACTGCGAATCAAACATCGCGATTATTGATTCTGTATTTGAACAGATCATTGGCGCAGACCCGATTGCCGAAACAGCCCATGGCAACTGGCACGAGCGCAACCGGCGGATTGCAGAGAACGGGATGAATGCTGCCGGGGATGCGCAAAGAATAGTCTTTGTTTTCGGAAGTGATCACATTCCACAGATAAGGAGACAGTTACAAATCCTGGGATTCGAACCGCAGGTTCCGGACCGTTTGTTTATCCCGTCAGGGAACCATAAGGTACCCGATGCCGTCCTGAAACGCTGGAAACACAACCTGGAGAACCTGCGATTAATCCGCGACAGAAAAATCCCGGTCACGGATGATTACTTTCAGAAGATAATCAACAGTGGCCGGATCAGGGAACTTGAACAGGCCATACAAAAATCGTCATAAATCAATTGCTCCGGGATAGAGAACCCTGAGCGCTTCAACGAAAAAATCAAGATAATGAAGAATATAATAATTGCCATGATCCTGCTTGTCACAGGCTCATCATGCTCTCAGAAACCTGAAAACGGGTATGAATTAATTGAGCAGATGTACAAAGCAAACAAATCGAACTGGTATGAGACTCTTTGCTTCACGCAGGAGGTTCTCCATTACTGGAATGACAGCATCACATCTTCCGAAGTCTGGTACGAGGCATACCAGTCGCCCGGCAATCTCATCATCAGATTCAACGACTGGAACAGCGGCAACGGAATGCTGTTTACAAATGACACCATCTACAGCTTCAGGGAAGACACACTCGAATCTGTCCGGTACCGGATACATGACCTGGTTGTACTTGGACTGGACATAAATAATATCCCACCGGAAATTACTGCTGAACGGGCTGTGAAATGCGGATATAACCTCGATCTTCTGGCAGAGGGAAAGTGCATGGGACGTGATGCCTGGATAGCAGGTGATACCCTGAGTACCTGCTTTTGGGCAGACATGGAGTCTTTGCTGTTCCTGAAGATGAGGCGCCGGTCAGGCGCTAACTCAAGAGAGGTTGAGTTTGCCAGGTATGAGGACATCAATGGTTTTCCCGTTGCAACGGAAATCAGGTTCTATGACAAAGACGGAGTCCTGAACATGGTTGAGAAGTATTTTAATGTCATGCCCGGTTGCAGAGTTCCTGCACAGACATTTATTCCGTCGGAATTCAATAATGCAAGGTGGTGATCACCGGATAAAACAATGATTTATAATAAAATGAAAAAACTTTCGTACTCCCTGTTACTGGTTCTCGCCGTTTCAATAACTTCCTGCACATCAAACCGCCGGGGATCCGGTGATGCGGCTGTGGTCAGCGGTGATTACCTCGGGCAGGCAGCTCCCGGTGACAGTGCCAGGCTCTTTGCATCTGGCATCATCTCAACGGGTATGACTGAGCGCGATTTCGCCATCACTCCTGATGGCAATGAGATCTTCTTCTGCCGCGAGGCAGGCAATTTCAGGTATGTCACCATTTTTTACTCCCGGAGGAGTGACGGTGTGTGGTCAATCCCTGAGGTATTTGAGTTTTGTACCGATCCCGCATACAAGTATGTTGAGCCGCACATATCTCCTGACGGGACAAGGTTGTATTTCATATCCACAATGCCGGCTGACTCCGCGTCAGAAGCAAATGAAGATATCTGGGTATGCACAAAAACAGATGGCAGATGGTCGGAGCCACGGAACCTTGGTGCACCCGTAAATACTGCAAGCAAGGAGTTTTTCCCGTCAGTGACGGTTGACGGTACAATCTATTACACCCACCTGGATCCTGTCTCCGGCGAAGAGTTCATCTATCGCTCCAAACTGGTTAACGGGGTTTTTCAGGAGCCTGAAAAGCTTGGGCCAAACGTAAACACAGGGAGTGCCAGATACAATGCGTTTGTTGCGGATGATGAAAGTTATATCATTGTACCGGCATACGGCATGCCCGACAGTTTTGGCGCCACTGATTATTACATATCCTTTCGCGACAGCCTCGACAACTGGAGTCAGCCGGTCAATATGGGTCCCGAAGTCAATTCTGCCTCTCCCGGGGAGTGGTCAGCATCAGTATCCACAGATGGGAAGTACCTGTTCTTTATGTCGGACCGGATGGGCCGTGGGAGCCCCGGAAGACTGAGTACAAAGACACTGCAGGAGTTCCATAACTCCCCGCAGAACGGCAACCCGGATATTTACTGGATCAGTACCACGGTGATTGAGAAACTCAGGGAGAATGCAACGTTCTGAGCAGTGTTGTTCATCTTTTAAATACAATGAATTCTTATTGCATATGATAAGTCAAAAAGTCATGATACCGGTGTTAATACTGGCAACGGCTCTTCCCATACTGCTGTTTTCGTGCAACCGCAGCAGGCAGACAAAATACGCTTCAAAGGCGGAAATGACCCGGCTGCTGCAGGCCAGACTGGATTCACTCACAGACAATCAGATAATACCGGGTGCCACTCTCTCTGTCAGGTTAAGTGACGGAACAGAAATTTCCCTTGCTTCCGGACTGGCAGATGTTGAGGAGAAAATTCCCATGAAGCCTGATGATATCATGCTTTCAGGCAGTGTGGGCAAAACTTATGTCGCAGCTGTTATTCTCAGGCTGTACGAACAGGGGCTAATCGACCTGAAAGGCAAAGCTATCTCATACCTGCAGGACGCAGACTGGTTTCAGAAGATCCCGGGTGCGTCTGAGATTACGGTTGAGATGCTGTTGAACCACACTGCCGGAATACCCGAGTATGTTTACCATAAAGAACTCTGGGAGACCATAAAAGAGGATCCGGACCAAGAGTGGAGCGTTGAGGAACGACTCTCTCTAATTTTCGATGATCCACCCTCTAGCGCTCCCGGAGAAGGTTGGGCCTATGCCGATTCGCATTACCTGATACTGGGTTTGATCATTGAGAAAGTTACCGGCAGAACCTACTACGAGGTGCTTGATGAGCTGATCCTCGGTCCCTGCAACCTGAAGCACACATTTCATTCAGACAGGAGATCAATTCCCGGTCTGATTCCTGGCTATACAAATCTCACGGAGGAATTTCTGCTTCCCCATAAGGTAGTAAATGACAACAGTTATGCCTTTAATCCCCAGATGGAGTGGACCGGCGGCGGGCTGGCCTCCACTGTATCTGACCTGACCATGTGGGCCAGCCAGTTATACGGTGGAAGTGTCCTTAAACCGGAAACACTGAAGCTGATGCTGACTCCCGCACCATTCGAAACCACATTGTTCGAAGGTGCGGGATACGGGCTGGGCAGTTTCATAGGCGAAACGGACGGGGTTACCTATTACGGTCATACCGGATTTTCGCCAGGTTACATCACATATGTTCAATATCTCCCCGAATATAATATTGCCCTGGCTTTCCAGGTAAATGACGACTCGTCACACAGCAACTTTTCACTTAAAGAATACTTCAACACAATCAAGGAAGTTGTGCTGAATCACAGGCCGGAAAAAGCTGGCAGGTGATACTATTAACCGCAAACAAATACTGGTTATCAATTAAATATTAAACATCATGGATAAGCTTACTGTTACAGACAAAATCATTGCACTTGAAACAGCTGCCCTCGACGCCTGGCTTGATGGCAACCCCACTCCCTATCTCGAGCTTTATTCGAAAGACTTCACCTATTTCGATCCTGTCCAGGAAAGGCGGCTTGACGGCTGGGACAGGATTAAGGAGTTGTATGAGACCATGCGCGGAACAGTAAAGATGGACAGGTTCGAAATTATTAATCCCGTTGTGCAGCAGGCCGGAACGATGGCCGTCCTGACCTACAATCTGCAAACAAGCTCAGGTGATACACTCTGGAAAGAGAACTGCACCGAAGTGTACAGGCTTGAAGAAAACAATGAATGGAAAATTATCCACAGCCATTGGTCGCTGACTAAATAGCCTCTGAATGATTAAAAAGAGTATCTCCGCATTAATCCTTCTTATTACAGGTTTCACCTCCTCCGGCCAGGTGGTTGATGAGTACCAGGTTTATGCTCTTAAATTCAACGAGCCGGGTTCTGTGCCGGTCCGTGATATTGCAGCCGGAACATCGTCAACAGACAGCGTGTCGGTATGCAATATGTTCTGGTACCTGGAGGGTTCAAACGGCAGGAATATTATCGTTGATGCAGGATTCATTGATACAAACGGTACCGGCGACAGTATGTATGAACGACCGGACATTGTGCTGAGAAGGCTCAACGTATCCCCTTCCTGTATAACAGATGTAATAATTACACATCCTCATGCGGATCATATCGGAGGAATTCACCTTTTCCCGAATGCCAGGGTCTGGATGCAGAAGGAGGACTTCGTCTATTTTGTCTCAGGCGCCTGGAAGAAAGAAGGTGCGTTATCGGAATTTACTGACAACGATGTCCGTAACCTGACAGAGATCAGTTTACAGGGGAGGCTGGAGCTGACAGACGGTGATAGTATTGAAATAATTCCGGGGATAAAGGTTTTTACAGGTTCAAAACATACTTTTGAAAACCAGTATTTGCTGGTAAACCCAGGATCAGAAACAAACAGGATCGTTATCGCTTCCGATGCAATCTGGTTCTATTTTAACCTGGATAACCTGCTGCCAATACCCACTTATACATTTGATCCTGAAGCATACATTGAGGCCATGAAAAGGATGAAAACAATGGTTACAAACACTGACTATATAA
>JAKLFN010000149.1 GCA_022711195.1 Bacteroidota bacterium | reverse complement strand
GCTTCATATTGCCATGCATATTCATTCTTAAGATTTGAATTTCCTCCCGGATACCAGTAACGGTCATTCAGTGAAGGGATCCTTGAGTTCCTTGTCAGGCCTGTTTTGAAGAAATGTTCTTCTCCGGCAAATAGCCTGTATTCAAATCCGGTGGAAAAGTCGGGAATCAATAAAATTTGTCCGTCAATAATTTCCCTTATAAGAAAAGTTGTTCCTACGCGGTTATTTATTTTGCTCCGGGCCGATAGTGTAAGGGAACTGCTATTATAAGATATATTTTTATTGTAATTATTTGATTTAATGAAACTTAGTTCATCAGAAATGGTCAGCTTAATTTTCGAATGGTTTTTTATCATTGTTTCGAAACCACCATTAAGAGTAAAAGTATTTGCCAGGTTCCTTGAATCTATTGATGCTTTTAAGCTTGTATAGTCAAGCCTTGAAGCCATCCAGGCGCCATTCAAAAAGAAGTTCATATTACCTTTTTTCAGGTCATATCCCAGAAAACTCCTGAGTGACTCATCGTATTGTTTTTCATCAGGTCCCGACTGAACAACCAGCATTGAACCGGGGAGATTACGGGATGTTGAATTGTACCAGATCAGGGCAGATAATACTCCCGATGCCTTCCTGTAGTAAAGTTCCTGGAGAAAAGATATTTGAGTCAACTGGCTGTTTTTTCTTGTTTCACGAACATGATCATTTCCTGCCACTTCGTTTATATACGGAAAATTATTTTCTGATGAGTTCATATATAACCTGGTCACAGTCTGGAAGGATTCATTTCCGGTTCTGAATTTAAGTGAACCTGCATAACGGCCGAAGCTACCTGCCCCGGTATTCAAGTATAAACCGGAGGTCTTGGACCACACCGGTTTATTTTCAAGGTTTATAGTTCCTCCGAATCCTCCCGGGCCATCAATTATCGATGCGCCTCCATAGCTGAGAGTAATATTATCACTGATGCCTGGTGTAATGAGTGAGAAATCAGATTGTCCCAGCATCGGGCTGTTAATATTTATTCCGTTCCATGTCATACGGGTATGTGAAGCGCCTGCTCCCCTGAATGATGATGTAGCCGCACCACCATATCCATAACTTTTTATGAAAACCGGAGTACATTGGGAAAGTAACTCGGAAAAAGACAAATGCCTGTATTTATCCTGAATGGCAGAGTCAATTTCTATTCTTTTAAAACCAGGTATATCGGAAGGGATTTGTTTACTTCTGATAATTATTTCGCTGATTTTAACAGTATCCTGCTGACTCTGAAGAGGCAGTGCAACAAGAATAAAAGCGCATAAGATGTTAATTTTCAATTCAGCAGGTCATTAAATTAAAAAACCGGATCGAAATAATAACTACCCGTGACCGGTTCTTTATTCAGTGTCAGCAGGAAGATAAGAGAGGTTCAGCAGAAATCTCTGAGCTTTTCTTCCCGAAAGCCTTGAATACAGGTTAGTCCGGCAGGTCTTCTGACTTGTCCCGGCCTTATGAAGCCTTCCCATCCCTCTTTTCGTCAAGAAAAAGCCGGACAGTGGCAGGTTATCATAAAACCATCATCCCGCCTGAGGCGGGATCGGGCATCACAGCAGCGGGTACTGTTGCGGATTCTTACCGCATTCCCTTTTCATCGCAATGAATCAATTTCAATGCAACACCAAAACGAAACAAAGATATAATATAATTCAATTTAACCTAATCGGGTATCAGGATAAAATATGAACAGGTTTTTGAGTCTGTTAAAGCTTTCCGCATGAATTTCTTACAACAAGGTCAGGAGCAATATTAACCTGTCTTTTAAATTTACCTTTACCTGCATTTTTAACTTCCGACCAGATCATATTGGCGGCTTTTATGGCAAGGCCCGGGAAGGGCATTTTCAGGGAAGTCACCGGGGTAAGCATAAGGTCAAATCCGACTCCATCCTCCATTGATATCAATGCAATATCCTGTGGTACACGGAGTTTCTTTTTTCTAAGCATTGACATTAGCGGATATACAAGGTCTGAATGCAAAACCAGTATAAGGTCAGCCCTGAATGGAGGTCGCAGAAAATGTTCAATCTGGCCGAAATCGATCTCACTGTCAGTAAGAGATCTTTCAATCTCGATCACAACTGGTTTGTTGAGTTGTTCAATTTTGCTGAATGCACTGATTATCTTATCAACTGTAGAAGAGTCAGATCTGGCAGATATCCTGTCAGTTGCAATCAGAATATTCTTATATCCGAGATTACTTATATGATCTGAAACAAGCTGAATTCCTGCAGAAATGTCGGTATTTACTACATTAAGTTTGCCACTTTTCAAGGGCTTTTCGAGAAGGATAAATGGATAATCTGTTGATCTTAATACTCTTATAGTCTGATCATCAGCCGCTTCTCCAACCAGGATGAGACCACTGAAGAATTTTTTAAAGGAAATTATCATCCTGTCATATCTCTGATCGTCGGGATCTTTTGTAATTATCGAAAATCCGAGTCCTATGCTCATAAATGCTTTTTGCAGGTAGGGAGTTATTCCCAGCACAAAAGCATCGCTCAGAGACGGGACAATCATTCCTATTATACCGGGTTTTTCTTCAGTCGGGGGAACAACGCTCTTTTCTTCCCGGGAACTGAAGTATCCCATCTGCCTGGCAAGAGCCAGTACTTTTTCCTGTGTATCCTTCCTGATACCATGCTGGTCTGCTTTATTATTCAGAACTAGCGAGACAAGTGTTCCCGAAACGCCTAATCTGGCGGCCAGGTCCTTATTCTTAAACTTTTTCATCCTTTTATGAATGGAGCAAAAAATAAATTTAGACTATTTTTTTTTAACACAACGATATAATTAAATATTTTTAACAATTGCAGGTGAATAATTAAACTCAATCAGAGAAATATTTCCGGTTCAGTGGCATCAGGGGATTACTGAACACTGCCGGCTGATAAGCATGACAGACTCAGTAACGGGCAGGAAAGGCGCAGAGCAAAAGCTAGGATAAAGCCAACGGAGTGTTAATTCCTGTAAGACTTATCTTTTTGGCGGATTTATCCCTCTCTGTTTTGCTGCCTGTTCAAGCCTTTGCTGCCACTTTGATTTTGGAAGAGGTTTCTTTTTATTCTCTTCAAGGGTTTTCAGTACCTTTTCAGTATTTATCAACCTTTTTGAAATGATATTCTGAAGCCAGCTTAACATATTTGCCAGGAAGTAATAATATGTAAGTCCTGAGGAGAAGTTATTGAACATGAACATGAACATTACAGGCATCATGTACATCATAACCTTCATTCCCGGTTGATCAGAACTTGCTGTTGTTCCCGACATTTTTGTTGTGAGAATCGAGGAGATCGTCATAAGAAGTGTCCACAGACTCACATGACTGCCATACCACGGGATCTTGAAAGGCAGGGTGAGAATGGAATCATATGTAGAAAGGTCTGTTGTCCAGAGAAAAGGTTCCTGTCTCAGTTCGATAGATACCGGGAAGAACCTGAACATTGCAAAAAGGATGGGGAACTGAAGTAGCATTGGAAGGCAGCCTCCCATCGGGTTCACACCTGCCCGCTTGTACAGGTCCATTGTTGCCTGTTGCTTTTTCATTGCATCCTCCTGCTTGGGATATTTTTTCGCGAGCTCTTCGACCTGGGGCTTCAGAATCTGCATTTTTGCAGTTGACTGATAGGATTTGAATGTAAGCGGGAAGAGGATAATTTTCAGAAGGATTGTAAGTATAAGAATGATTATGCCATAATTTCCTATGAACTTTTCCATCCAGTTAAAAACGGGGATGATCAGGAACCGGTTAATCCACCCGACTATATTTTTCCCAAGAAATATTATCTGATCCAGATCATGACCCTCTTTCCTGAGGGTAGAAATATGGTTTGGTCCGTAGTAAAATCGCAATCCAAGGCTTGTTTCGGCGCTGTTTTCGATGGGTATACCTACAGCGGAGGTATAGTACCTTATATATTTTTCAGAAGTAATTGTTTTTGTGGATGTCAATGATCCGTTCAGGAAGAAATTGTCGGTTATAAGGACAGATGAAAAGAACTGGTCGACGTACGCTATCCAGCTGAGTTTTGTGGTAATATCAACTTTTTCGACTTCCTTGTTAGACCGTAATCTGAATCCATCCACTTCATCCTGATAATACTTGTACTTGATTGTGGTGTACATTTCTTCGTTCTGCCTGCCCTTTTCCTGCTGGGGTACATACATACGCCAGTCAAGTTCGATACTGTTCTGGTTTGCCGGCAGAATGCCGGTCATGTTTCTGAATGTGACATCAAAGCCAACACTGTACTTTCCGGGTTCCAGAGTGTACTTGTATTCTATAAATCTGTCATCACCAGCCTGAAGCCGCAAAACAACACTCTGAGGATCAACGGTTGCAAGATATTCCTTTGCCTCGGATGCCGGAGTAAAGTACAGGTTGTTTGTCTGCACAGCTTTGTTGTCAGCTGTGAAGAAATTGAATCCGAACACTGTTGAATCGCCCGAGAAAAGTACAAGCGGAAGCGAATCATGTGTTGTATAATCTTTCACAGTAGCTGAATATACCCGTCCGCCTTTGAGAGCAATTTTCAGATTAATCTTATCATTTTCAAGTGTAATGAAATCATCACTACCCTTTGCTGCACCGCTGAAAACTCCGTAGCGGCTTTCATCTTCAGTAACAGGCTCCGAGGTTACAGGTATTGTGCTGCGTAATTCTGCTTCTTTTTTTACAGTATCGGCTGTCTGTTCTGCTGCCCCGGGTACAGTTCCCAGCTTAACATTAAGATCGTTAAGCTTTTCAATTACATCCGGCTGGTTTGGCTTGAATCTGAGTGCATTAATATACTCTGCACGGGCTTTTTCAAGATTACCCCTGTTCAATTCTGTTTCGGCGTTGCTTACAGCTTTCTCAAATTCTTTGTTTAACCTGCTGCTATTGAATAAACTAAAACCAATAAAGATCAGAAAGATCAGTATAAGTCCTGTAATTGTATTTTTGTCCATCCTTCCTGTTTGAAAATTTACTTCCCTTAATTAATTATATTTCAACCCTTCTTATCAATACAAGCTTTAATGAAATGTACAAAAAGAGGATGAGGAGAAATTACTGTGCTTGAGTACTCGGGATGGAACTGAACACCCACGAACCAGGGATGATTCCTGATTTCCATTATTTCCACGAGATTTGATTCCGGATTGATTCCGACGGGGATCATTCCGTTGTCCCTGAACAAATCAATGTATTCATCATTGAATTCATACCGGTGCCGATGCCGTTCAGTGACCTCGCTCTTTCCATAGGCGGCAAAAGTTTTTGAGTCATTGGTGATCCGACATTTAAATCCTCCCAGTCTCATTGTACCGCCTTTTTCAATAATGCTCTTCTGCTCTTCCATAAGATCGATGACCGGATGCTTTGCCTTGGGATTGATCTCCGTTGAGTGCGCGCCTTCAAGACCCAGCACATTGCGGGCAAATTCTATCACGGCACACTGCATCCCCAGGCAGATGCCAAAGAAAG
>JAKLFN010000148.1 GCA_022711195.1 Bacteroidota bacterium | reverse complement strand
GCTGGGACTCAGGTATCAGCCTTACGGGGAAAACGGCTGGTTCTACGAAATGAAACTTAAAATCGCCGACAAGCTGATATTCAGCAAATGGCGCCAGGCCCTCGGAAATAAAGTACGTATTGTAGGTTGCGGCGGGGCAAGCCTCCAGCCAAGGCTCGAAAAAGTATTCTGGGCCGCCGGAATCAAGATCATTAATATGTACGGCCTGACAGAAACATCGCCAATAATCACTATTAACAGAACAGAAAAGGGAATGGTGAAGCTCGGATCCGTCGGTCTGACAATTGAAGGCGTTGAAATAAAAATCGCCGACGATGGGGAAATACTCTGCAAAGGACCATGTGTGACTCCCGGATATTATAAAGATCCTCAGCTTACAAAACAGGCATTCGACAGTGAAGGCTGGTTCCATACAGGCGATATAGGACATATCGAGAATGGAAAATTCCTGATGGTAACCGACAGAAAAAAAGAGATATTCAAACTTTCAAACGGAAAGTTCATCGCTCCCCAGATCATCGAAAATGTATTCAAGGAACTGCCCATCATTGACCAGATAATGGTAATCGGCGAACATGAAAAATTCGCCAGCGCACTTATTTCACCTAACTTCAAATACTTCGATGACTGGAAAAGCTCGAATGTAATCACATTCGAAAACAATGAAGACCTGATAAAACTGAAGAAAGTCCAGGATTATTTCACTGCCGAAATTGAAAAGATCAATAAAAGACTCAACAGCTTTGAAAGGATCTCCCGCTTCAGGCTTGTCCATGAAGAGTGGAGCCCTGCCACAGGAGAACTCTCTCCAACGCTAAAGCTTAAAAGACAATATATCCAGGAAAAATACAGGGAGCTCATAGAACAGGTTTATTCAAAATCATAGCTTATGAAGCTTCTGAAAGTAACAGACAAACGTACCGCAAAACAATTCCTGAATATTCCGAGGATCATCTATAAAGACGACAAAACATGGGTCTGTCCGCTTGATAATGATATCAATTCAATTTTCGATCCTTCAAAGAACACCTACTTTAAACATGGTAAAGTAGAAAGGTGGATACTGAAAGATGATCATGATAACCTGGCCGGCAGGATAGCTGCCTTCGTCGATCATAATCTCTGCAACACATACGACCAGCCGACAGGAGGCATTGGCTTCTTCGAATGTATAAACAACCAGGAAGCTGCATTCTTGCTCTTCGACACTGCAAAGGAATGGCTTCGCGATCAGGGAATGGAAGCTATGGATGGACCGATAAACTTTGGTGAGACAGATAAATACTGGGGTCTCCTTGTTAATGGTTTCACACACCCTTCTTTCGAAGTGCCATATAACCAGCCCTATTATCAGCAGCTTTTTGAATCGTATGGTTTTCAGGTATATTATAAGATGGAAGGTTTTCACCTCGACATAACCAAACCAATGCCTGAACGGGTGATGAAAATTGCAAAATGGGTGGTTGAGAAGCCGGGGTATTCATTCCGTCACTTCAAATGGAGTGACGAGATCGAGCTGGTCAACGACTTTGCTGCTGTCTTCAACGAGGCCTGGGCTTCATTCAAGAAGAATTTTGAACCCCTCGAACCGGAATATATACGCGAAGTGCTGAGAAAAGCAAAACCAATCCTTGACGGGGAATTTATCTGGATAGCATATTTCGAGGGGAAGCCTATAGGCGTTTATCTTATGTTCCCCGATCTCAACATGATACTGAAACATCTCAACGGAAAACTTGGAATAACAGGTATACTGAAGTTTCTGTGGCTCAGGGAAAGAAAAGCAATGACACGCGCAAAAGGCCTGCTGATGGGTGTAATCCCAAAGTACCAGAACCATGGCATTGAATCGGCATTCATCTACAACCTGCGAAGCGTATTCGACCGGAAAGACCATTATACTGAAATAGAATTCTCCTGGGTTGCCGATTTCAATCCGAAGATGAGAAAAATATTTATTGCAGTTGGCTGCCAGCCTGTAAAGGATTATATTACATACAGGTATCTCTTTGACAGAACAAAAGAATTTAAACGATACCCGATTCCGGATGAAGTATGACATTATTATTGTCGGCGGTGGCCTTGGAGGCCTTACTGCCGGAGCCAAACTGGCAAAGGAAGGAAAACGGATACTCCTTATTGAACAGCACGACAAACCCGGGGGATGCGCTACAACGTTTAAACGGAAAGACTTCATCATGGAAGTGGGACTACATGAGATGGACGGCCCCTCTCCTTCCGACATTAAGACAAAACTATTTAACGAACTCGATGCCTTTAATAAGGTAACCTTTCTTCCGATCCCGGAATTCTTTCATTTCATAAGAGGAACGACAGAGATTACCGTACCACATGACCCGGTCAAAGCGGCAGAGACACTCAAAAACAGATTCCCGGGCGAGGAGAATGGCATCGACGCATATTATAACTACCTGCTCTTCCCGAAAAAAAGAATTATTGACCCGGATGCTCCAAAAGATATGAGCGTTGGAGAATACCTCGATTCAATCATTCATAATGAGGAGCTTAAGCTCGTACTCCTTGGAAACCTGGGCTACTACCACGACGATCCCTATTCCCTGTCACTTGGATATTATTCTGCAGCACAGGTCAGGTACCTTAATAACGGAGCCAGCTTCATAAAGGGCGGTTCACAAAAGCTTTCCGATCATCTTGCAGAATATATAAAAACACATGGTGGAGAAGTGCTTCTGAACCACACTGTTACAAGCCTTATTGTTGAAGAAGGAAAACTGTCGGGCGTTACCTATACCCCGAAGAGAAAAGCAACCAGTGAAAAGATGACAGCCAAGGCCGATGAAATTATTGTCAACTCATCGCTGCCCGGCCTGACCACCCTTCTTCCTGAAAAAGAAGGATCGGTTCTGAAAGACGAGATAGGCACCCTGAAACCGGGAGCGTCACTTCTTACTGTCTATTTTGGTTTTAATAAGTGCCTGAAAGATATCGGCCACAATCATTATTGCATATTCGTGTATGACGAATCGGTGAAAGACCAGAAGGATATACTCCCGAATAACAGGGGAGACTACAGCAAAAGAAATTTTACCTTCGTTGAATACGGACAGCTCGATTCTGATCTTTCGCCTGCCGGAAAAAGTACCGGTGCCCTCTGCTGCACTGATTATCTCTGCGACTGGGAGAACCTGTCTGACGAAGAGTACAAAACAAAAAAAGATATGGTTGCCCGCACTTACCTTGCCAGGCTCGAGAAGGTAATTCCGGGGATAACAGCCGCGACAGAATATGTTGAGGTTGGTACACCAAAAACCGTTAAGCGTTATACTCTGAACCCTGACGGGGCAGTCTATGGCTTTGAGCAAAGACCATTCAGGAGCAGCGTCGATACCACAAAAATATTCCACAATCTGCACATTGCTTCAGCATGGGGAAGGACAGGCGGTGGCTTCTCCGGAGCGATCTACGGAGGCTATATGTGTGCCCTCAACATAATCAGGAAAAAACCTTCGGTGAACCAGTAATTATCACTGGTCAATTAATCCTTTCGATCCTGTTGCTGATCGGCTGATCAATAATTATAGGGACCTGTTCCTCAATCGTATTTGTTGAGTCAAGATTAAGCGTACGTATATCACTTATGCTCATCCTTCTCACCAGCGAATGAAGCGATAGGACGAAATTTTCCCAGTTCGGAAGATTGAAATCCCTCGACATGATCCTGTCGATGAGTATAAATTTAAAATCACCTCTTATCTTATATTTCTGAAGTGAGCCGTAACAGCTGCTGAGGCTTATCTCTCCCGACTTCTCAAGATCTTCCAGTACCTCCTTGAAATAAAGGTTTATCCTGGGTTCAACCTTGAAGCCCAGATGAAAATCAACCCTTATAAGTATTCCCGGAATTATCTGTTTCACCTGGTAGTTGAAGCTGTTCGGTTCCTGTACCCTGTCGACATGAAGAAGCCAGTATGTATCTGCCCTCTTGGGCTGTTTGTGGAAAATCGAATAGATAACTTTTGATTCAACCTGGTCGTGCCTGTTTGCCCTGATGATATATACCAGGTTTGAGGCAAATTTCGGCACAGAAGAATCCTGGCTGAGATCCCTGAACATATCAAGATATTTGTCGAGGTCAGCAAAAGTGATATAACGGTTCTTGATTTTCCGGCCGTAATACCAGCCGAACATCACCAGGAAATATATTGTTGCAAGCAGTAATGTAAACCATCCTCCATGGGTGAATTTATTCAGGTTTGCAAGAAGGAAGCTGCTCTCAAGTGTCATATACAACAGGAAGAAAATTAACACCAGGCGGTGATTGGCTCCTTTCTGAAGAAGATAATACGAGAGGAGAAGGGTGGTCATTATCTCTGTAATGTTTATCGCAAGTCCATATGCAGCAGTCATGTTTGCCGATTCCCTGAAGAAGAGAACAGTGAACAGGCAGGCTCCCAGGAGAAACCAGTTTACCAGGGGAATATAGACCTGCCCCCTGTCCCACGTCGGATGAAGTATCCTCAGCTTTGGCCAGAAATTAAGGGATATTGCCTCCGAAATAAGAATAAAAGATCCGCTGATAATTGCCTGGCTGGCGATCACCGCGGCCAATGTTGCAAGTATAATCCCGGGGATCAGGAACCACACCGGCATAATCTCAAAGAATGGATTTACCGATGTGCTTTTATCCATATTCATCAGAAGCCATGCACCCTGGCCGAAATAATTGAGAAGAAGAGCAACTTTTGCAAATCCCCATGAGATCCTTATATTAGTCTTCCCGCACTGACCCAGGTTAGCATATAGCACCTCAGCCCCGGTGATGGCAAGAAAAACTGCACCAAGGAGCACAAAACCTCCCGGGTATTCTGCAATAAACCTGTATGCATAAACCGGACTCACTGCTTTTAAAACACCCGGATTACTCATTAGCTGAGATAATCCCAGGAGAGCCAGGGCAATAAACCATATCAGCATTACCGGAGCAAATGCCCTCGACATTATTCGTGTCCCGAATTGCTGTGAAAAGAATAAAACACCGATGATCAGGATTACTATTAAAACAACAGGCACCTCAGCATGAAACAATTTCAGGCCCTCAACAGCTGATGTTACCGTTATGGCAGGTGTGATAACTCCGTCGGCAAGAAGGGCTGAGCCACCAATCATAGTCAGAATAACAGCCCATGTGGATTTTTTCTTCAACAGAGCCATAAGCGCAAAAATCCCTCCTTCTCCCTTATTGTCAGCTCTGAGTGTAATAAGAATATACTTAATGGTTGTGGATAGTGTCAGTGTCCAGAAGATACATGACAATCCTCCCAGTATTAGCAGTTCATTAATATTCTCCGCTCCTCCGCCCATAAGGGCCTTTATGGTATAGAGCGGGCTCGTCCCCAGGTCGCCGAATACGATGCCGAGTGTCAGCAGGCTGCCTGCAATGGAAAATTTCTTAAACTCCGATTGATTTTCAGTTATTTTCATTCCTGCCTTCTGAAGGGCAACAGCGCCCTCTGAGAAAGTGAACAAAGTTATAAATATTTTATCTTTG
>JAKLFN010000147.1 GCA_022711195.1 Bacteroidota bacterium | reverse complement strand
TCTTAATCTGCCTCAGATACACGGAGGGAAAAAACTTATCTACACCAATATCTCAATGCCACTGGTGTCGCTCTATAAGCTTAAGGAAAAAGGAGCTGATAATATATTATACGCAGGATTGCACGAAATTGTTTCAAAAAACGACTATATATGGTCGCTGGAAGCTGAAAAATACCTGCTGGCGAACGCAAAACCGATTTGACCCCCCAGCTTCCCTGAAGGAACTCACCCCCCATACCCCCCTGAAGGGACCACACCCCCCATCCCCCCTAAAGGGGGGCTAAAACCAACTTCTAAACACCATAGGTAATTGGTTTTAAACCCCCTTTAGGGGGCAGGGGGCAGGGGGCAGGGAGATTCAAGAAGATTTAGGAGCCTGGTTTGAATTTAGCTGCAAATTCCTTCGAAATATAATTTTCGTAGCTCAAACAGACCTCAGTAGCAAAATCAATACCTGCTGCTATAACTCTTCCCCATCTCTCCTCCCCCATCAGGGCCAGCTCATCCCCTGATATACCATTATTATATATGGCTGCAGCCATGCCGGCATTGAAATTATCTCCTGCCCCGATAGTGCTTACAGGGTTAATCTTCCTGACAGGGAACTTCCCTGAAAACGATCTTGTCCTTACATAAACACCATCGGAACTGGCAGTATAAACAAGACAACTGCAATATCCTCTGACAAATTCCCATGCTTCTTCAGCATTCCCTGCTCCGGCAATATTCCTGAAATCTTCATCCGAACCCCTTACCAGCGATGCCATCTTCATATTCTCAATAATGGCAGGCCTCAGTATATCGATCTCTGCAGCATGTGATTTCCTGAAATTCGGATCATATATTATTATTGCCCTGCTCTTTTCTGCTTTCAGTATAAAATCAGTCAGCTTTTTCCTGACTTCAGGGGCCACTGCAAAAAATGATCCGAAGAGAACGATATCTTCATTCTCAATATCAGGAAACACAATATTGAGCCGTACACCGGGCTTTTCCTTGTAGAAAGTGTAGCTGGCGTCATTCTTCTCGTCGAGTATGGCAATTGCAAGGGAGGTATTTGCATCGTCATACCTGTAAACATGAGAAACATCAACACCGTTGCTTTTCAGAAATCTCTCTATCAGCAACCCAACATCGTCCCGGCCATATTCGCTGATAAAAGAAACCGGAAGCGCTGTACGGCCGAGTGATACCATCGCATTCAGCACCGATCCTCCGGGCTTTGCAGCCTGTGGTGCCCCATCTTTGAAGATGATATCATAAACGGTTTCACCGATACCGTAGATCTTTCTCATGTTTTTCTTTTCCCTTTGTGCTCCTTTGTGTTATCCTTTGTGATCCTTTGTGGTTAGATTTTTACCACAAAGGGACACCAAGTACACACAAAGTAACACAAAGGAATTACATAATGATATTATCTTTGGATCAAATTTCACGTTTATGAAAGCAATGATGCTCACCGGTATCAGGAAGATGGAGATGAAGGAGATTCCTGATCCCCGGGTTGTAAACCCCGATGATGTAAAAATAAAAATGTCGGTCGTCGGTATCTGCGGCTCCGATATTCATTATTATACCCAGGGAAATATTGGATCACAAAAGGTAACTTTCCCTTTCACACTGGGACACGAGGGAGCAGGTATCGTGGTTGAAACAGGCAGAAATGTAAAGCATGTAAAACCAGGCGACGTCGTCGCTATTGAGCCTGCCATGCCATGCGGCAAGTGCGACCAGTGCCTGTCAGGAAGAAGCCATACCTGCCGGAAGCTTAAGTTCCTTGGTTGCCCTAACCAGGCAGAAGGATGTCTGTCGGAATACATCGTCATGCCTGAACATTGCTGCATTCCTCTTCCGGGGAACCTTAACCCTGATCACGGATCAATCTCGGAACCGCTTGCCATCGGCGTTTATGCCGTCAGGAAGGCTGGTGATATAAGGGGCCTGAATATCGGAATACTTGGTTTCGGACCAATCGGGATGAGTGTGATGCTTGCAGCAAAAGCAAATGGTGTTAAAGGGATCTATGTCACCGATAAAATCAATGAAAGACTGGCCATTGCCATTAAAGAAAAAGCTACGTGGACTGGAAATCCTTTTCATGAGAATATTCCTGGGAAGATAAAGGAAGCAGAGCCATTAGGTCTTGATGTTGTTTTCGAGTGTTGTGGTCAGCAGGAGGCACTCGACCAGGCTGTCGACATTATGAAGCCGGGTGGAAAGATCATGGTCGTCGGTATTCCGGAGTTTGAAAGATGGTCGGTGAACGTAGAAAATACTCGCCGGCGTGAGATCATGATCCAGTTTATCCGCAGGCAGGTTGACTCAACAGGCGAAGCCATCGAAATGATGCATAATGGAACAATAGATGCATCATCTATGGTAACGCACAGGTTCCCGCTTTCGGAGGCAGCAAAGGCTTTTGATCTGGTTGCCGGCTACCGCGATGGAGTTATGAAAGCAATGATAGACTTATAGCAGTTTCTTATACCGCATCAGAGCCTCAACAAAATAATAGTCGCCGTAAGTGAGCGGAACATCCACCTCGCTATTGCCGGGAAGATGCCCTACCCCATGTTTTAATATGAAATTGCCATTTTCACCAGGTCTGGCAAGATATTCAGGCGAGGCAAGACTACGTATCTGCTTCTCGGCTATTGACTTGTAAATCATGCTCTTCTCAGGACCAGCAAAACCGCTGAGCTCAATGAGGGCGGAGGCCATTATTGCTCCTGCCGATGCATCTCTCAGTGCATTTGGAATATCGGGTGCATTGAAATCCCAGTAGGGGATCTTATCTTCAGGCATGTTAGGATGATTGATCAGAAAATCTGCTATTTTCAGAGCCTGATCGAGATATCGTTCCTGTTCTGTAAGACGATACATTACAGTATATCCATAGAGTCCCCACACCTGGCCGCGGGCCCAGGCCGACTCATCGGAATATCCCTGGTGTGTCTGCCTCTTCTCCACTTTACCAGTCACCGTGTCATAAGAAACTACATGATAGGAGCTGAAGTCGGGTCTGAAATGATTCTTTATAGTTGTGTCAGAGTGAGTTACACAAATATTATAGAAAGATGAATCGCCTGAGTGTTTAAATGCCCACATCAGGAATTCGAGGTTCATCATATTATCGATTATCACCGGGCACTGCCATCCTCTCCTGGTGTTCCATGACTGGATACATCCTATCTGCGGGCGGAAACGTGTGGCCAGCGATCCGGCGCCGGTCATAAGCACCTCCTTATAGCTTTCCTCACCAGTAAGCCTGAGCCCGTTGCCAAAGCTGCAGTAGAGCATAAAGCCAAGGTCGTGAGTTCCTTTATTGAATTTTTCCTTCTCTATCCTTGATGTCATCTCTGCTGCGGCATCCCTGAACTTCTGATCATTGGTATTCTCATATAGATACCAGAGGGTTCCCGGGAAGAAACCGCTGCACCACCATGACGACTTCGAGGTGACAAGGGTTCCGGTAGTGTCAATGGTACGCGGAAGAAGGTCCGGCTTATCTTTCATCACATTATACATCAGCATGTATTGCTCTGCAGAGGCTGCAAGCGCCTTATCGATGACTTTCACAATTGGCTTCTCCCTGACGCAGGAAAAAAGCAATAATGATAATACGGATAAAAGAAGAAGTTTTCTGTTCATATCTATAAGTTTAAATTATATTATTCCCCCTTTGAAGAGTTCAGGGGGATGTTTTTTACTTTAACACCCCCCGAGCCCCCCTCAAGGGGGGATGATTTTGTACCGAGACCCCTCAAGGGGGGATAACTTCTTTCTCAAATATATTGTTTTCAGATTAATTTCCTTCCACTTTACCCAAGCTTTTCATTTACTTTTATAAATTTGGTAAAAATGAATTGCCATGCCAGTATATTCAGAGAGTGAGATGAAACCAGAAAGGATGTCTCCGGTTTTTGAAAGAAGGATAGTACACCTTGAAAAGATTATGACCGTAGTCTGTGATTTTACAAACGGTCCTGCAGCTGAACCCGACAAGCCTCACAGCCATTCACATGAACAGATTACATATGTTGCTGAAGGTGAACTGTATTTCTTCATGGGCAGTGAAAAACATCACCTGGTAAAGGGAGATATTGTTACTATCCCGCCGGATATACCACACTGCATACAGAATATTAGCGGTTTTGTCAGGCTGATAGATAGTTTCAGCCCCATAAGGGAAGACTTCCTTAAATAATTTAATTCTGATGAAATATCCGTTACTGATAATACTTTTCTTCCTTCTGACAACAGGATGCATAAATAAAAAGGAAGGAAAGGTTAAAATAATTTTTGATACCGATCTTGGTCCTGATTATGACGATGTGGGAGCTCTTGCATTTCTTCACTCCATGGCTGACAGCGGCAGGGCTGAGATACTTGCCACGGTGTCGTCAAATAAGCACGAAATGGTAGCCCCGTCGATAGATGTGATAAACACCTATTTCGGCAGATCCGGTCTTGAAATCGGTGCGCCGAAGGGACATGGTGCAAGCATGGGATCGGGACAACACTGGGCTGATTCGATTGTGTCAAAATATCCGCACAGTGTAAGATCCACTTCGGAAGTCCCTGATGCAGTTTCGGTATACAGGAAGATACTGGCCGGGCAGCCAGACAAAAGTGTGACAATTGTTACAGTCGGCTTCCTTACAAACCTCAGTGATCTGCTGAAATCGGGCCCCGACGGGATCAGTCCATTGAACGGAACAGAGCTTGCGGCATCAAAAGTGAAATTGCTTGTATCGATGGCCGGAGGCTTCCCGGAGGGAAGAGAATTTAACATATTCATCGATTCAACATCATCAAAGCACGCCCTTGAAAACTGGCCAGGAGAAGTGATATTCACGGGATTTGAAATCGGCAGAGAAATAAAGACCGGACTTAGATTGATTGATTCTGAAATCTCCGGGAGTCCTGTAAAGGATGTTTTCAGGATAAGCATTCCAATGTCGCCGGAAGACAGGAATGGAAGAATGAGCTGGGATGAAACGGCTGTACTGATAGGAGTATATGGAACTGAAGGCTTCTTCGACACAAAAAGAGGTACAATTATTGTAAATACGGATGGAAGTAACACCTGGAAAGATGATCCTCATGGTAAACACAGGTATGTGATACAGAAAATGCCGGTTCCGGAGATGGCATGTTTCATAGAGGAGCGGATGATGCATATACCGGTGAAATAAAAAGACTGTCTGTTTTCTTCACTTTCCTTCACTTACCATCATTGCCAACCGTAGAACTGACAGCCGTAAGCCTCACCGATTTAATCAATCCTGCATCTTTCTTTTTAAGGTCCTGAAGCAAAAGGGTTATACGTTCTTTACCGGCGCCGAGCTCCAGGCTGCCTGCATTCAACCATGCCCATGTCCTTTCAACAGATTCACTTCTCTTTACATAATCCCGCTCAGGAAGGATCGTCGAATCGAAAGGCTTATCAATGATGAAGCTCACTTCCGAAGAAGCTGATCTCAAAATGAATTCACTTCCTGTTTCATCCTCCGGACAACCATACTGAATCTCTGCCTTATAAGTACCT
>JAKLFN010000146.1 GCA_022711195.1 Bacteroidota bacterium | reverse complement strand
TTATATGATTCATATATGGCTCTATATCAGCCGGTTTTATGTTCCAGTCTTCCGGTTCGCGGAATAAGGTCAGGTGTTCGGAAAAACCAATTTCTTTCAGCCCTGTATTCAGAGCCTGGGCAACATAGTCTTCAGGAACAGACCTGCCATCACTGTATGTGGTATGAATATGGTAGTCTGTACTGTATATCATTTATGGCTTATTCATTATTGTTTTCTCTGATTTTTTCCCTAAAATTATACAAAACAATTTCAGATATTGTACTTGTAATATTATTAAACTGATTAATTCATAAAAATGAAGTAATCACGCGAATTGCTGACTATATAATTGTATTTCAATTATATGTAAGGGTTAACATTGATATTGAGAATCAAAATGTCTTTTAATTCAGGATTACATAAAGTCATGATTTTCAATCGTCAACACTTCGCGAGAAAAATTGTATGAATTTTTCAGGTTAAATGGTAATTTTGTAAAAACAGAACATTGTGACTGAAAAGAGAAAGACTTGCATTTGTGAGAGCTGCGAATTCAGAGACATGGTCTTTTCATATCTCGATGAGAAATCAATTGAACAGCTCTGTGATAATAAGGAAGAACAGGCATTCAGAAAGGGAGAAATTATCAACCTCGAAGGTGAAAAGATCACTAACTTCAAATATCTGAAGAGTGGTTTGGTTAAGCTTTACAGAAGGACCTCCACAGGTGATGAACAGGTGATTACAATAACCAGGCCGTTTGAGTTTGTAAGTAACATGAGTATTTTTTCAGAAGAACGCTACCAGTACTCGGTGTCAGCACTTGAAGATTCGGTTGTCTGTACTGTTGATCTTGGTTTTATCAAAAACCTGTTTCTTTCAAATGGTCCTTTCGCGATGGGACTGCTTACAAAAATTTCGAATATAAACGACAAGATAATCCGCCAGACCCTTGATATCAGGCAGAAGAACCTTATTGGAAGGGTAGCCTTTGTGCTTCTTTATTTCACTAACGAAATATACAATTCCAGGGTTTTCGACCTGCCAGTTTCAAGAAAGGAAATAGCAGATTACATTGGCATGAGCACTGCAAATGTAATAAGGACACTTTCTGATTTCAAGAAGGAAGGTATTATACGGATTTTCGGAAAGACTATCGAAATCGTCGATCTTGCCAGGCTTGAAGTAATTTCAAGACGGGGATGACTTCTTCATATCAGTTTTCTCACAGTTCCCTTTTTATAAAACCCTTTCCATGAAAAAATTATTATTCTTCATTTCTTTCTTTTCTGTTTCAATTGCACTTTTCCCCCAGCAGGAGCCGGCAAATTCATCCCGTTCAAAAGAGAAGCATTATACCGTTGCAGGACAAAGACACGGTATAAGCTATTTTCCCGGGAAAAAATTTTCAACAGTTCAGTATGAAGCTGGTGATTCTCTCCTGTTCAATTCATATCATTCTCCTGAAGTAATTATTTTCTGGCTGAAAAAATGGGCGGAACAATACCCTGAAATCACTGATCTCTATGAAATTGGAAAAAGCTATGAAGGGAGGCCGATATACCAGATGACTATAACCAACAGAAAGAAAGGCAGGGAAACAGAAAAGCCCGCAGCTTTTTTTGAAGGGAACAGGCACAGCGGCGAAATTACTTCAGCTGAATCTGTTATGTGGCTGATAAAATATCTCCTTGAGAACTATGGCAGGGATTCTCTGATTACTCATATTATTGATTCAAAAACGATTTATGTAAAGCCTCTCAATAATCCTGACGGGGAAAGCATGTATCTCAATACTGCCCAGACCAACCGAAGCACCGTGAGGCCTGTTGATAATGATAATGACGGATTGCTTGACGAAGATTCACCTGAAGATCTTGACAGCAATGGAGTGATACTCAACATGCGCTGGCGAGATGCGGAAAAAGGCAACTGGATACCGGATTCACTTGATCCCACGGGAAGGATAATGAAAAGAGTCCCGGCAGGTAAAGGCATATATAGAGTTGCATCAGAGGGCTATGATAATGACGGAGACGGAAGGATTAATGAAGATGGAATAGGAGGCCTTGACCTCCACCGGAACTATCCGGAAAACTGGAGACCCGACAAGGAAGTCACTGGACGCGGTTGGGTGCAGGGTGGCTCGGGAGAATATCCTCTCAGTGAACCGGAGACCCGTGCTGTTGTTCTTTTTCTCCTTTCCCATCCGAATATCTATGTTGTAAATTCAATGGACACAAGTGTTCCTATGCACCTGAGACCTCCTTCAACTTCCGCTTCAGATGAGAGGATGTATCCCGAAGATCTCAAGTGGTATAAGATTTTTGATGAAATAGGAAAGAAGCTGACCGGATATGCAAAAGCCGGAGACGTGTACAAGGATTACAGTGAGGGAGCAGGAAACCCCCTCTTCGGTCACGGACCCGACTTTGGCTATTGGTATTATGGTGCAATATGGTACGGAGACGAGATTTGGAATAATGGGAAAAACAAGGATTATAACAAAGACGGAGATGTAGATCAGTACGAGGTTCTCAGGTGGGATGATGAGGAGAATGACAGCCTTGGTTTTTATAAATGGAAAGCATTTAAACATCCTTATCTCGGTGATGTTGAATTAGGTGGTTATGATCCGAAATTTTTTATGCAGAATCCTCCGGCAAAACATCTTGAAACATGGGTTAAAAATGAAGCCTTGTTCAATATGGAACTCATTAAGCACCTGCCCGAACTTTCCTGGGAAGGTACTGAGGTTAAAAAGATAAAAGCCTATAAGGCTGATTCTGCTGATTATCAGGTAAAAGTAAGTTATAAAAACACAGGAAAGCTCCCAACTGCCCTAAGCCAGGCTCAGCTGGTTAAAATAGTCAGGGAGGATCGTGTTGTCCTTGATTTTGATACTGCAGGTACTGGTAATGTGAGATTTGTAAAAATAATTGAGGATGTAAAACAGGCAAAACCCGCTCAGAGGAGAAATCAGTTTTATGATGAAGAAACAACCTCGCGGATTATAACAGCCTCGAAAAACATGCCCTTCACTCAGGGAGGTGCCGTTTCAACTGCTGTTTTTAATATCAGGCTCTACGGGAAAACTGAGCTTCCAGTTAAGGCCAGTGTGATCTCAACAAGGGGAGGAATACTTAAGGATAAGAAAGTTGTTATCAGGTAAGTGTTTTTACAAGTGAACTTTCAAGACCGGGAAGGCTGAAATTATAACCGGTTTCCTGTATCTTATCTGCCGATACCCTGCTTCCCTTAAGCACTATATCAGCCATCTCACCCAGTGCAATCTTCAGAAAAACTGAAGGAACCGGCGGATGAAAAAATGCTTTATCAAGCACGGAGGCAAGAGCCTTCATAAATTCACTCTGTGTAACATGTTGAGGAGAAACCGCATTATAAGCTCCATTCATGTTTTCATCATGAATTGACCTAAGATATATGTTACAGAGATCCTGAATGCTTATCCAGGGCATGTACTGTTTCCCGTTTCCCAGCCTGGGAAATACTCCCATTCTGGCGGGAAGAAGCATTTTGGCGAGGGCGCTGTCGTTCTTTTCCATCACAACTCCTGTCCGTATTTTTACAACCCTTATTCCTGAAGATGAAAAAAGCCCGGCTGCATCTTCCCACTGACTGCAGACAGAGCCAAGAAAATCATTTGCCGGCTGATCATTTTCAGTAAATATCCTTTCTGAAGAGTGTGAACCGTAATAGCCTGTAGCTGAGGCAGAAATAAAGGCTTTTACCGGGAATTTATTCTCTGTTATAACCTTGTGAAGAAGTTTTGCAGAACCCACCCTGCTGTTAATTATTTCACACTTCCTTTTTTTTGTCCATCTCATTTCCCCGATGTTTGCACCGGCCAGGTGGACAATATAATCGACTCCTTCAAAAACAACAGGATCAAGTATTTCTTTTCCCGGCTCCCAGCGAAAGACTCGCACTTTTCCGAACTGGTTTGAATTCCTCGAAAGGTGTGAAACCCTGTAGCCTGCTTCAAGCAGTGCTGAAGTAAGATACCTGCCTATCAGGCCGCTGCCGCCAGTAATCAAAACAGATTTCCCTGCTGCTTCAGAACCGGATGAAATATTAACAGACATAGGCAAATCAGATCATTAATTCATTCCAAAATTAGAAAATCAATGGAAATTTGGACTTTGTTGACGATGGATATTAAAAAAAGTATTATCATATTTGTCTCCCGAAATTGAAAAGCCGTTGAGCTTTTTATATTAAAATCAAATCATTTGTATAATCTGAAATGAAATCGGAACCTATGAAAGATGCAGTAGCTATTCTTTGTGCCGGAGGACCCGCTCCGGGAATTAATACAGTTATCAGCGCGGTGACAAAAATATTTCTTCTTAACGGATATACTGTACTTGGTATAAACGGAGGATATAAATCACTTTTTGCAGCTGAGCCACAATATGATTATCTCGATTTTGAATTTGCTGACAAAATATATAGCAGGGGTGGTTCTGCCCTCAAAATGAGCAGGCACAAACCCAAAGATGATGAATTCAAAACAGAGTTTTTCAGAAAGAATAATGTAAAACTGCTTGTCACAATCGGTGGTGACGATACTGCGTCTTCTGCAAACAGGCTTACAAAGTTCCTCTCAGAACAGAAAATGGACGTTAAGAATATTCACGTTCCAAAGACAATAGATAATGACCTGCCTTTACCTGAAGGATCACCGACTTTTGGTTATCATTCAGCAAAGGAGGAGGGGGTTCGCCTGGCTACAACAATCTATGAAGATGCACGTACAAGCGGTAACTGGTTTGTAGTTTCTGCAATGGGACGTGAAGCCGGCCATCTTGCATTCGGGATCGGAACAGCCTGTCACTATCCGATGATTATCATCCCTGAAATGTTCAACAAAACGAAGATCACCTTTGATAAAATCACAAGACTTGTTATTTCATCGATGGTAAAAAGAAGACTTCTGGGAATTGATTATGGAGTTGCCATAATTTCTGAAGGGGTTTTCCATTTTATGAGTGAGAAGGAGATTATCGATACAGGAATCAATTTTACCTATGACGATCACGGACATCCTGAACTGGGCAATGTAAGCAAGTCTCATATCTTTAACATGCTAACCCAGCAGGCTCTTAAGGAATTGAGAATAACAGTAAAATCACGTCCGAATGAGATGGGTTATGAGTTGAGATGCTGTCGTCCCGTTGCATACGACCTTAGCTATGCAACAAGGCTGGGCCTCGGTGTATACAAGCTTTTCAGGGAAGGGAAAACAGGATGCATGGTTACTGTTGACAGAACCGGACACATACTGCCTCTTTACCTTAAGGATGTTGAAGATGAAAACGGTAAGGTGAAGCCACGGCTTGTGAATGTTGAGTCGGAAAATGTTCAGCTTATTTTCAGAAACAATCTTCATTTTCTGACAAAAGCCGATTACAAAGGGGCAAAAAAATATGTCAAGAACCCTGAAGATTATGATTTCTACAGGATCCTTGAATGGGATGAGACCTCTGATTTCTGACAGGAAATTTATAATTTAAATAATGACAGGTAGAGACGTTGCATGCGTTTTTTGTTAGAGACGTTGCATGCAACGTCTCTAACCCGTTTCCCCGG
>JAKLFN010000145.1 GCA_022711195.1 Bacteroidota bacterium | reverse complement strand
ATGAAAAGCCTCATCGCGGCATCGGGTTATAAGTTGCTTGATAATGAGAATGTTCTGCTTAAGCTCAACAACAGGACTATTGCCATTGCAGGGATTGAAACAGCCGGGCGTTTTCCTGAGATGGCGCATACCGATCCGGGGCCTGCGCTGGAGGGGACCGACAGCGCCGATATTCGTATACTGCTTTTGCACGATCCGAACCAGTGGCGGGCGGATGTCTGCCGCAAAAGCAATGTGGAGCTTTCACTGGGCGGACATACTCACGGGATGCAGATTGGCATAATTACGAAAAACATAAAATGGAGTCCTGCAAAAAGGATCTATACCGAATGGAACGGACTTTTCTATGATGGCGGCCAGTATCTTTATGTGAACAGGGGTCTTGGCGTTCTCTCTGTACCATTCAGGATATGGATGCCGCCGGAAATAACACTAATAATCCTGAAACGAAATTAAAAGAGAAGCGGACGGTCTACAGACAGCCGCCCGCATTTATACCCATATGATCTGAGAATTAACCTAAACCAACCTGACTAACCTGTAAAAAGAATGTCTGTATCTTAAATGATGGAATCGATATGGGCAACAATATATTTTTACTTTAAATTATGTGATCAATCTTTATAATATTGACAGTAAAAGTAAACAGTTTATTCCCGGAGGGAGAGGAAAAAGATGGGTTTATAGAATATTTAACAAAAAGTTATGGAAAATTAAGGAATAGTGCAATTCCGCCTTCGCTTAGGCTTCGGCGGACTAAGGGTGCAATGGTACAATGGTGCGATGGTGCGGGGGTGCTTATGGAAGAAGATATACGATACAAAATAATATTTTCAGCAAGGCGGTCAATAAGCCTGATTGTCAGTCCGGATAAAGGTGTGACGGTAAGAGCGCCTTATCGTACCTCCCTCCGGTCGATTGAAAGATTTGTAAGGGAGAAAGAACCCTGGATAAGGAAGCATCTCGAAAAATATTCATCGCTCAGCAGGATAAACCATGGTAAACAATATTCTGATGGTGAGGCCCATTATTACAAGGGTAAATCATACAATCTCAGGGTCATAGAATCATCTTCGCCATACATAAAAGAAAATGATGAGATAATTGAGATAGGGGTTAATGATACAGGCAATGCCGCAGAAATCAGGAAAATTCTTGAAAGGTGGTACAGAAAGAAGGCGCAGGAGTTCATTGACCGAAGGTTTGAAGATATTGTCAATTCAAAGCTTCCATACAGATTTTTGCCATCAGGTTTTGTGGTCCGACCATTGAAAAGCCGCTGGGGCAGCTGCACTGCGAAGGGCAGGATAACCATTAACAGCGAGCTTATTAAGCTTGACCCTGTTTTTACCGATTATGTGATTATTCATGAGTTGTGCCACCTCAGGCATCATAATCACGGAAAGGAGTTTTACAGGTTGCTTGAAGAGATCGTTCCGGATTATAAAATGATACGAAAAGATCTGAGGAAATATTTACCCAGGTGATTATCCGGGAAGATTGCTTCGTGAGGCTGTCTCAAAAGCCAGGAAGCCACCCTCCGCAATAACTCTGATCTTTATAATATATTGTATTCCTGCCCTTTAGCCGGGACCTCCACATTCCTGAATCCCTCTTTCTGCAGCTCTGAAGCATATTTCTTCTGGGTTTCATATTCACCGTGCACGATGAAAGTCTTTTCCACAGCAGATGGTTCCTGGCATTTCAGGAATTGAATCATTTCCCTGTAGTCGGCATGACCCGAGAATGACTCAATTTTCCTGATATCGGCCTTTACTTTGTATATATTTCCATGTATTGACACTTCTGGAGCTCCGCTGAGTATACGTGCACCAAGTGTCACCGGAGAGCAATATCCTACTGCCAGGACAGTATTTTTCGGGTCCGAGATATTATTGGCAAGATGATGCTTAACACGTCCTGCTTCCATCATTCCGGAGGCTGATATTATTACGCAGGGTTCCTTGTGGTCGTTGAGTTTCTTTGAATCTTCCTGGCGGGTAATATAGAACAGGTTTTTGAAGCCGAAGGGATCAGTGTCGGAATGGAGCAGGTGCTGGAACTCTTCATTAAAACATTCTGTATGCACCCTGAATACTGAGGTTGCATTTACTGCCAGGGGGCTGTCGACGTAGATATCGACACGGGGAAGCTTTCCATCGTTAAAGAAATTATTCAGTGCATAAACGATTTCCTGGGTACGTCCGACGCTGAATGCAGGGATAATGAGCTTGCCTCTTTTCTGAACACAGGTTTCTACAACTGCATCGAGAAGTTCCTGCTCGGCCATCTCATTGTTGTTGTGAAGCCGGTCGCCATAGGTTGATTCAGTAATGATGATATCGGACTGAGGAAATGGCACAGGGTCGGCAAGGATCCTGTCGCCCGGACGGCCAATATCACCTGTATAGGCGATCCTCTTTATCTGGCCTTTCTCGATAATCTGAATATTAGCCACGCCGCTGCCGAGCATGTGCCCGGTATTTGTAAACCTCACCTTAATATTATCATGTATCCTGAAATTCATTTCGTAGGGTACTCCGATAAATTTTGAAAGGCATGCCTGAGCATCTTTCTGGGTATAGATAGGAGTTACCAGGGGCAGGCCTTTTTTTGCCCTGCGCTTATTGAAGGTTTGAGTATCATGTTCCTGTATATAGCCGGAGTCGGAAAGCATAATAGCACACAGGTCGCGTGTTGCATTGGTGCAGACTACCGAGCCCCTGAATCCACGATTGAACATGTAAGGTATCAGTCCTGAATGATCGATATGGGCATGGGTAAGAATGATATGGTCTATTGATTCCGGTTCAAATCCGAGGTCTCTGTTCATAGAGTCGGTCTCCATGCCTTTCCCCTGGAACATTCCGCAATCGAGCAGGATCCTGGTATTTAGGTCGGTGGTGATCAGGAACTTGCTTCCTGTCACTTCGCGGGCAGCGCCTAAAAATTTTATTTTCATATTCTTACACCAATTATAGTAATGTCATCGACCTGGTCGAGATTCCCTCTCCACTTCTGGAACTCGTTCTCCAGGATATTCCGTTGCTCAACCATCGGACGGTAATAGATATCCTTTAGAAGGTTCCTGAAGTTCGCCATTTTATACTTCGTGCTGTCAGGTCCGCCAAACTGGTCTGTATAACCATCGGAGAAAATATATATTGTATCGCCATGAGTGACAGGGATGAGATAATTAGTAAATGATTTCTCATCGCCGTAATGAATTCCTATAGGCATCCTGTCGGCGCGGTACTCTTTATACTCTCCTCCCTGGAAGATTATCATCGGGTTAAATGCTCCGGCAAACTGGAGTCTCTTCCTGTCTTTTGACAAAACGCAAAAAGCTATATCCATACCATCTGCTGCTTCACCTTCTTTTCCGGTCTGATGGAGCGCCCTCATTGTTTTCTCCCGCAGGAGGTTCAGTACAGTATTTGCCTGAAGATCATTATTATTGGCGATGATCTCATTCAGTGTCGATATCCCCATAGTACTCATAAAGGCTCCCGGGACTCCATGTCCTGTACAGTCGGCAACAGTAAAGAAAACAGATTTTTCGTCCTCTCCTATCCAGAAGAAGTCACCGCTGACGATATCCCTGGGTTTGAAGAATATAAAGTAATCGGAGAATGATTCCTTGAAATGGATTTCCATTGGCAGCATGGCGCGCTGGATCCTGCCTGCATATTCAATACTTGCTGTTATTTCTTCCTTCTGGGCTTCTATTTCTGCTGTTCTCTCCCTGACTTTCTCTTCGAGCAGCCTGTTTTTCTGCTGGAGAGCCTTTTCCCTGAATCGAATGATTGAAATGATCAGCGCCAGTCCAACAACAGATACAAGGATAAAAAAGAATAAAGTTTCTGTGAACGGGGCCCTGATAGTGAATTTTAGCGATACCGGATCTCCGACATTACCCCAGATATCCCTTGCCCTGACCTGCAGTGTGTAATCGCCTGGTTTACCGATAAGCTTATCATAACTTGTATTTACTGACCAGGGCGACCAGTCGCTCATTATCCTGCTGATTATATACTGGTACTGGGTAGTATTCTGTTTTATATATGAAGGGGCTACTATTTCAAAATTTATGATATTATCGCCACGGTCAAATTTCACGTCTTTAAGGTTGAATTGTACTCCCTTGTTATTGGAAATATTTTTTATCAGTATTTCAGTTTCAGGGTTCACCTTCGATGTTCTCAGCCTGTCTATCCTGAAGATCCGGTTATTTCCATCGACCACCCACAGGTTATTTTTTTCGATACCGGCAAAAACAACATTATCAAATACTTTAAGAAGGGCCAGTTCCTGTCCTTCCCTGATATCCACGGTATTGTCGAGTGAGAACCATTTGTTATCCTGTTTCAGCAGCGGGTAATTTGAAAGGGGCATCAGATAAGGCTGCTGAGCACTTATTGATCGTCCTGATCTGTAATGTTCCAGCTTGCCGGCTGCCTTGTTGAAGAAATGTATCTCCGATTCGGTGAAGAGGAAGAGAGTATCGTTTACCTGTCTCACATAATAGCGATCGGTGAACTCCTTATCAATTGTATATTGCTTTTTGTCATTAATATTTAGTCCATCTCCGAATTCGATCCTGGTTGCAGTATTGTCACCTCCTGTCCAGATAACCTGGTTTCCTTCATTAGTGATTGAATAGACCGGAGCATCATTAACTACATCGATCTGTTCGAATGACCATCTTCCGCCTGTGTTTCTTACAACCAGGCAGCCTTCGCCTGATGCGATGAAATATCTGCCGTTAACCGGCTGCCAGGAGATATAGTTTATATATCTTCCCTCAATAACAGGAGTTGCCTTGTACGCGTTAATTACATAAAGTCCCTTATTAGTTGCCGACAGAATTCCGTATGGAGTGGCAACCAGTTGCCTGCACTTTTCGTTCAGTCCCTCTACTTTCTTGTAGATATAATTTATCGATTTCAGCCGGCTTACTGTTTTACTGGCATAGGTCACTGCAGGCTTTGCTACTGCTTTCCTTTGCGATGTTCTTTCAGGTGAAGCAGTCTCGGTGCTCTTTTGCTGCTCTGCTTTCCTGCCAAATATTTTGTTGAAGATGCTCTTTCTTGCCGTACCTGTTTGCTGCCCGGTTCCGGCATCATCTCCCGCAGTTTTTGACTCTTTTATCAGGACCTGTACCTCAGAATAATTTTTTACTTCGGACAGGAAGAATACTCCCTCGCTGGTAGCGACATAGAGTTCGTTATTATACCTGACCGCCGAAGTCAGGTTCCCCTTAAGTCCCGGGAAGATGGTATAGTTCTCGATAGGGAGGCTCAGGTCAGCCCTGGTGAGTCCATACTGATGTGAGAGCCATAAACCGCCTGACTCGTCAGAGCCGGTAGCATATATCTCATCATCAGGTAGTTCGCTCTGGTTATTTATTATCTGAAGAAGTTTCCCGGAAGTTTTTCCGACCACTACTGCGCCACCGTCGAGGGTTGAAAAAGCATAGGCAGTATCTCCAAGAGCAATACCCTCGGAGAGAACATTATCGGAGATATAATTATCATCCCTGATCGTATAATCATAATATTTGACACCGTCAAAAAGAGCAAGGGTTCCATCGCTGCGTCCGGTAAGAACTCG
>JAKLFN010000144.1 GCA_022711195.1 Bacteroidota bacterium | reverse complement strand
ACTGCTCAAAATGTTAATATATAATATATTGAGGATAATAAAAAAATATCTATTTTTAACCGCCCGCAAAATCATTTTCCGGCATTCATAATAATCAGCAAATGAGTGATAAGAAGATTAAAAGTGCATTAATTTCCGTTTATTATAAGGAAGGCCTTGATGAAATAGTCAGAACTCTTCATGAACTGGGTGTCAGGATATTTTCAACAGGAGGTACTTATAATCATATTGAGCAGATGGGAATACCTGCCACAAAGGTCGAAGATCTCACCGGTTATCCTTCCATACTCGGCGGGAGGGTAAAAACACTTCATCCTGCCGTTTTCGGAGGTATCCTGGCCAGAAGGGAAAATAAAGGTGATCTTGGTCAGATGGCTCAGTACAACATCCCTGAAATAGATCTGGTGATAGTGGATCTTTATCCCTTTGAGGAGACAGTGAAAAGCACAAATGATCAGGAGGAGATCATTGAGAAGATCGATATTGGCGGGATATCGCTTATCAGGGCTGCAGCAAAGAACTTTAATGATGTTCTGATAATTTCAGGCAGGGAGCAATATCCGGAATTGCTGAAATTGCTGAAAGAAAAGAAAGGTTTTACTTCTGCCGTTGAAAGACGCCGTTTTGCCGCTGAAGCCTTCATGACATCATCACATTACGATACAGAGATCTTCAGATATTTCAATCAAACAGAAGGTATACCTGCCTTCCGCGAAAGCATTAACAGCTCATACCCTCTCAGGTATGGTGAGAATCCGCATCAGAAAGGAATTTTTTACGGGGATATTGCACAGCTGTTTGAAAAGCTTCATGGCAGGGAGATTTCTTATAACAACCTCCTTGATATCGAGGCATCACTGAATCTGATAGATGATTTCGACGAAACCACCGTTGTAATAATTAAACATAACAACGCCTGTGGTGCTGCTTCGAGGGAGAACCCTAAGGAAGCCTGGAATGATGCACTAGCATGCGATCCGGTATCGGCTTATGGTGGAATAATTGCAACGAATACCGGTATTGACGAAGCAACCGCGGTTGAGATGGACAAGGTATTCTTTGAAATACTTATTGCTCCGGATTTCTCACAAAAGGCTCTCGATATTCTTGAACAGAAGAAAAACAGAATCATCCTGAAAAGGAAGGAACCGTTTAAAACCATTCATGGCTTCAGATCACTTCTTAACGGTGTTCTGTGGCAGGAGAAAGATAACAGCACACAGACGACAGGCGATCTTAAACCTGTGACACCACGGATTCCGGAAGCTTCCGAGATCACCGACCTGGTTTTTGCAAATAAGCTGGTGAAACACAGCAAGTCAAATGCCATTGTTCTTGCTAAGGGTAAACAGTTATGTGCAAGCGGTATCGGTCAGACCTCAAGGGTTGATGCTCTGAAGCAGGCTATTGAGAAAGCCCGTTTGTTCGGATTTGACCTGAAAGGATCGGTAATGGCCTCAGACGCTTTCTTCCCCTTCCCCGACTGTGTCGAGATTGCCCACAAGGCTGGTGTTACAGCTGTTGTACACCCGGGAGGATCGGTGAGAGACAAGGATTCAATAGATTATTGTGCTTCAAACGGCATGGCTATGGTTATTACAGGTATAAGACATTTTAAACACTGATAGAATATATATGGGACTTTTTTCATTTTTAACACAGGAGATTGCTATTGACCTGGGGACGGCAAATACGATTATAATTCATGATGACAAAATTGTTGTTGATGAACCGTCGATAGTTGCGATTGACAAGAGTACAGGCAAGTTGATAGCAATAGGTGAGGCGGCAAGGCAGATGCATGGCAAGACACATGAAAACATCAAGACAATAAGACCTTTGCGCGATGGTGTGATAGCGGATTTCAATGCCGCTGAACTTATGATAAGGGGGATGATCAAAATGATCAATAAGGGGTCGAGGCTTTTTTCTCCCTCTCTGAAAATAGTTATCTGCATTCCCTCGGGCAGTACAGAGGTTGAAATAAGGGCGGTCCGCGATTCTTCCGAGCATGCAGGCGGAAGAGATGTTTATATGATCTATGAACCAATGGCAGCCGCCATAGGGATAGGTATCGATGTTGAAGCTCCTGAAGGTTCGATGATAATCGATATCGGAGGAGGAACTACCGAAATCGCGGTTATAGCTCTCGGAGGTATAGTTTGCAATAAATCGATCAGAATAGCAGGTGACGGATTCACATCCGATATCCAGGCATATATGAGGCATCAGCATAATATAAAGATAGGCGAAACAACCGCTGAGGATATCAAGATCGCTGTCGGCGCCGCTCTTCCGGATATCGATAATCCGCCTGCAGATTATATTGTAAGAGGGCCCAATATTATGACTGCCCTTCCTATCGAAATACCTGTTTCATATCAGGAGATAGCCTACTGCCTCGATAAATCCCTTACCAAGGTGGAAGCAGCCCTTCTTAGTGTGCTTGAACAGACACCTCCCGAACTTTATGCAGATATAGTTAACAAGGGAGTTTATATGGTAGGCGGCGGAGCATTGCTCAGAGGTCTCGACCGCAGACTGGCTGACAAGATCAATATTAATTTCAATGTCGTTGAAGATCCGCTTCATTCGGTTGCAAGAGGAACCGGTGTTGCCCTTAAGAACGTTGAGAAATATCCTTTCCTCATGAGATAAGCTCCGGTATAGATGAGAAACCTCCTGAATTTTCTTGCGGGATATAACAATATAATAATCTTTCTCATTCTTGAAGGAATAGCGCTTTCCTTGCTCACATCAGAAAATAATTATCATAATACGAGGTTTGTAAAAGGTATCAGGGGGATTACTACGGCCATCGAAAGATCTGTAAGTAAAACCAGATCTTATTTCAGTTTACGTGAAACTGCTGAAAAGCTTTCTGCCGAAAATGCTTCTCTCAGGAACAATATTGAGAAATCGGGGGAAGCCATAAATACTGTTTTTTTTTCTGTCACCGATTCGGTTTTTAGGCAGAAATATTTCTGGTCTTCGGCTGAGGTCATAAATAATTCGGTAAACCGGCAGAAAAATTTCTTCACACTTAACAAAGGTTATAACCAGAATCTGGCCAGGGATATGGCTGTAGTATCTGATGACGGTGTAGCCGGTGTAATTGTCGGGTGCTCTTCAAACTATTCGGTTGCAATGTCGGTCCTCAATACCGACTTCAGGCTGAGTGCAAGGATCAGATCAAACGGATATTTCGGTTCACTGAACTGGGACGGCAGGGACTACAGTCATGCAATCCTCAGCGAAATTCCTCAGCATGTTATAGCAAATGTCGGGGATACAATTGAGACTACAGGCTATTCGGCTGTTTTTCCGGAAGGGTTGATGATCGGGACTATCACCGAGATTGAAAAATCAGGAAGCGATTTCTACAGGATCTCGGTTCTGCTTAAAACCGATTTTAAAAAGCTGAATTATGTTAATGTTATAGGGAACCTTCAGAAGACTGAACAACAGGAACTCGAAAAACAATTCCAATGATCAACAGGATTTTAAGATATGCTCTGATCTTTGTTCTGCTGTTGCTGCTCCAGCTGTTCTTATTCAATAATATTCAGTTCAGCGGGTATGTTAATCCTTATGTTTATATCCTTTTCATACTGCTGCTTCCGGTTGATATCCCGGCATGGTTGTTGCTGATTATTTCATTCTTTACCGGACTGATAATCGACCTGCTGACGGGAACCCCGGGAATGCACACAGCAGCCACTGTTCTTGCGGGATTTGCAAGGCCTTATGTCCTGAGATTATTTTCTCCCAGGGAAGGATATGAAACCGGCGCTGATCCTTCGATGTTTGTTTACGGATTCAAATGGTTTCTTTTGTATACGGTTTTCATCGTCCTTCTTCATCATACTCTTCTTTTCTATCTTGAAGTGTTCCGGCTGTCTGATTTTTTCAACACCTTCCTCCGGGTATTGCTGAGCTCGATTTTTTCAATCACCTTTATCCTTTTGCTGGAATATATACGAAAGGGTAAATAACTGACCTGGCATGAAGGACCTCTATTCGACACGGAAATATCTGATCATGGCAATAGTTGTACTTGCCTCACTTGCTCTGGTCGTAAAATTGTTCATAATTCAGGTAGTCCAGGATACTTACAGACTGTCGGCAGATAATAATGTTCTGAGATATGTGACACAATATCCTGCACGGGGATTGATTTATGACAGGAACGGTGAACTTATCGTTTATAACCAGGCTGCTTATGATCTGATGGTAATACCCTCCCAGACCTCAAAAATCGATACGACACTTTTCTGCCAGGACCTGGGTATTACAAAGGATGTTTTCCTTGAAAGGATGAAGGCTGCCAGGAATTATTCAGGAAGGGCTCCGTCAATTTTCCTTAAACAGATCTCTGCCGAGTCGTATGCCAGGTTCCAGGAAAAAATATTCATGTTCCCGGGTTTTTATGTACAGCCCAGGACTTTAAGGAAATATTCCAGGCCGGTTGCTGCCCATCTTCTGGGGTATGTGAGTGAAGTTGATGAAGCTCAGATTAAAAAAGATCCATATTATAAACCAGGCGATTATATCGGAAAGCTTGGGATAGAGGAAGCATATGAAAAAGAGCTGAGGGGGACAAAGGGTGTTAAAATATTCCTCGTGGATGTTTACAGCCGTGTAAAGGGTTCTTATGCCGGCGGGATGATGGATACAGTGGCAGTTCAGGGAAATGATATAGTTGCAAGTATTGATCTCGGTCTGCAGGAATATGGTGAAAAGCTTATGCAGAACAAAACCGGGAGCATTGTTGCTATCGAACCGTCTACAGGCGAGATCCTTGCCCTGGTCTCGTCACCGAACTATGACCCGGCTCTTCTTGTAGGCAGGGTCCGCTCAGAGAATTTTTCCAGGCTGTCGGCAGACACCTTACTGCCTCTTTTTAACAGGGCTTTCATGGCTTCTTATCCTCCGGGCTCGACATTTAAGCCCATAATCGGCCTTATTGCTTTACAGGAGAAGGTTATTGTGCCATCAACTACTTTCGGTTGCAGCAATGGATATTTGTTCGTTGGTTGCCACTCCCATTCATCTCCGCTTAACCTGAAAGGTGCCGTAATGAATTCATGCAACTCATACTTCTGCCAGACCTTCAGAAAAGTACTTGAAAATCCTGCATATGGTACAATTTCCGAAGCCTATGAAAAATGGAGATCATATCTTACTGAGTTCGGTTTTGGGAAGAAACTTGATACTGAATTTGTTAATGAACTCCCCGGACTGATACCCCCGGCAACATATTTCGACAGGTATCACGGGATCAACGGATGGAAGGCGCTTACAGTAATATCCCTGGCAATTGGTCAGGGAGAGATTGGCACTACACCACTCCAGATGGCAAATATGACTGCCGCTATCGCTAACAGGGGATACTATTACACACCACATATTGTTAAATCAACAGGGAACCTGCAGGGCATAGATGAGCGGTTCAGACGGAAGCACGAGATACATATTGATTCTGCAAATTTTGAAGAGATAATACAGGGTATGGAAGCTGCTGTTAACGGAGGAGCAGGAGCTACTGCCAGGATTGCAGCAATGGAAGATATAATTGTGTGCGGAAAAACAGGAACGGCGCAGAATTCCCAGGGGGAAAA